>PKTG01000046.1 GCA_002869225.1 Candidatus Muiribacterium halophilum
TATTCAAGATGCTGTGAGAAAATATAATAAAGAAAATGATAAAGAATTAACCAAGCTTTCCAATCTTGTGCCAAAATATTTAAAAGAAATAAAGAAAGATTCATGGGGGAATGATTATATACTATTACCTGAAGATGGGGTAATTTTATCTGTAGGACCAGATAATAAATATACCAATTATTTATATAGAAAAGTAGTTAAATACAATAGAGATAATATTGAAGTATATTACAAACCAAAGCTTGCAATAAAAAAGGCAAAAATAACTTTGGATAAGAACAAAAACGGTAGATTAGATACAGGAGATAGGTTTGCAATATTCTTTACAAAAAGTGCTGGTGGAAATGGTATAGGTAATATTTATGATACCGAAGCAATACCTGTCAAAGTACAAAAACACGGAGAGGATTTTCTTTTTTATAATAATTCTGAACCTGTTTATAAAGATACGGGTGAGGTAAATATCTCGGTAAAGCTAATTAGCAAAGAAATGCTTAATGGAGATAAAGAGTCAGATAAAGTAGTGTTTGAAGTAGAAAAGTTTGAAAAAAATAATGATAATAGGGATATCTTTGTATGTTTTGATCCTTCTTCAACAGATCCGGAAACTGGAACCTATTGGGATCATAGGGCTGTAAAAGCTGTATCAAATGGATATGCTGTCAAAATAGAACCTTAAACTTATTATAAGTTGAATTTTTTACCTATCTATCGTTATAATACAGACAAAGAAAATTAAATATTTGTGAGGTAATATATGTCATTAGATGATATAAAAAGAATAGCTATTTCAACAGGCGGAGGAGATGCTCCGGGACTTAACGCGGTTATAAGAGGAGCTGTCCTTAGTGCTATAAATAAGGGCTGGGAAGTATATGGAATAAGAGATGGATACAACGGATTTCTTTTCCCTGAAAGATATCCTGATGGTGGACTTGAAAGACTTACAGAAAAAAAGGTTGAAGGAATAACACATCTTGGCGGTACAATAATTGGTACTACAAATAAAGGTAACCCTTTAAGATTCCCTATTCAGGATAAGGATGGCAACTGGAAGGAAATAGATAGAACGGATGAGATAGTGGCTGCTGCAAGAAGAAAAGAGATAGATGCTGTAATAGCTATCGGTGGAGACGGTTCTCTTGAGATAGCTGGAGTACTTGCAGATAAAGGTCTTAGAGTTGTTGGTGTACCAAAGACAATAGATAACGATCTTGAAAAGACGGTAATAACATTCGGATTCGATACAGCTCTATCATTTGCGACAGAATGTATAGACAGACTTCATTCAACTGCAAACGCTCATCAGAGAGTGATGGTTGTGGAAGTTATGGGAAGATACGCAGGTTGGATAGCACTTGAATGTGGTATATCTTCAGATTCTCATGTAATACTTATACCAGAGATAGAATACGATATGGAAAAAGTCGCTGAAAAGATACTTGAAAGAGAAAAAGACGGACATAAACATTCCATAGTAGTAGTTGCTGAAGGTGCCAAACCTAAGGAAGGTTCTGTATCTATTGTTAGCAGTGAACTTGGTAGAAAAGAAGTACTCGGTGGAATAGGTGAAAAAGTAGCACATGAGATCACTAAACTCACAAATAAAGAGACTAGATCAATAGTGCTTGGGCATCTTTTAAGAGGTGGAAGTCCTTCTGCATTTGATAGATTGTTATCCTTAAGATTTGGTGCTGCAGCTGTGAGAGCACTTTGCGAAGGACAACAGGGGATAATGGTTGCTCTTGATCCTCCGAAAGTCAACTATGTTCCATTAAAAGAGGCTACAAGCAGGATGAAAGCTGTAGATCTTGATTGTGATATTATGAGAACAGCAAGAGAACTCGGCATAAGTTTTGGAGATTAGAAAATAAAGTAAAACGATTAGTCTTCGTTGTTTAGCTCAGGTTTTTCTACTTCAACAACTGGCTTTGCATCTTTTCTTGAGACCTTTTCGTCTTTGATGATTATTGATTCTTTCTTGTCATCAACTATTTTTATATCTCTTTTTGGTGAAAGATCAATCGATTCTTGTCTTGGTCTTCTTCTTCGACAGCCTATTGAAGTCAACACTAATAAAAAGACTATTGTTATTAAAAATATTTTTTTCATAATTAGATGATAATGCTTTTTATAAGAAAATGCAATATAATTAGGATAGTGTTTGAAAGCAAAGTGAAAATGTGAGGTGAATTATCTACAAAAAAACTGTTTTAATACTTTCTTTTTTAGTTTTTATTTGTGTCTTCTCTTTATCTGAAGAGCGATTATCCATTACTATGGATGATTTTAAAGATGCAGTTGATAAATATATAACCGATAATTTTAAGATAAAGAATGATAGTATGCTACATATTGTGTATGGGAAACTCGGTTTGTTCAATCTTGTATCCGGTTATATACCAAAGATGTATATATATGGTGATAAGTTAAACATAGATGGAGTTGATTCCGAATTTTTCCTCCTTGAAATAACTTCCTTAAGATTCGATATGAATTTTTTTAACGAAAACAAAGAATTGAAATTTATAGAAGGTGCAAAGTTTAAATTATATGCAGAGTTTTCTGAAAAGAATATAAATAATATGATACAGGATAAAAAGAATCGGTCTAATCTTAAGGAACCATATATAAAATTTGAAAAAGATTATGTATTAGTCAAAGGGTATTATAAAAGCAGATTTATCTCATCATCGCTTTCAACCAGAGCAACTTTTATTCTTAAGGATGATAAGACCGTGTATATTGATGCCGATTATCTTAAAGTAGGTTTTTTTAAACTCCCAGCCTTTATTGTAAATTCCATTGAAAAAAATGTAAACCCTATACTTGATCTTAATAAGATGGCTTTTGATCTTAGTCTAAGTGAAATAAATATTTCAGATGAGAGATTAGTCATATCGAGTTTTGAGGGATATAATAGAGAGAAGATCGATGAATTGATAAACACGTTATGACGTTGAAAAAGCATGTTTGTCGCGTTTAGACGTTGTAACGATGGCACGTTGAACAGTGAACTTTTCGTAAAGCGTNATGGGTAAAAGCAGAAAATTTAAAAACGTGGGGGGGTGGAATTTGGTGTTTGGGTTGGTTTTGATCTTCCCGAAATCCAAAATCCAGCTTCATCCCAAATTCCTGCTTTTTTAAAAAATTTGGAGGTTTTAAAATGAAAGAAGTTAGAATATCATTCAATGGAAATGATGAAAAAGTAAAAAAAGCTGCTCAAGCTATATACACCTATATTGTAGATGGTGGAGGAGAGGATGTTCTTCTTGATATTCTTGATATGGAAGATATTGAGGGAGAGATGTCTTTTGATAATGAAACGGGAAATATTATTTTTAAAGTAAAATAATAGATGTGGTTTTTACTTTCTTTTTTAACATCGATATTCAGATCTTTAAATGATATTGCAGGAAAGTATTTTGTTAAAGACCGTGATGTATATAGTATAGGACTATCAATGAGATTATGGTCAAGTCTTATATTAATACCTCTAATGCTCTTTACGGATATGGTAAATCCTGATAAAGATTTTTATTCGCTTCTGTTGATCAGTGGTATTCTTAACAGTCTTGTTACTGTTTTGTATTTTAATTCACTTAAAAAAAGTGATATATCTTTATCAATGCCGATATTGACACTTACACCTGTTTTTATGATCTTTACAAGTCCTTTTATAACAGGAGAGATGCCGTCAATAAAGGGCGTGTTTGGAATAATTCTGATCGTTATTGGGGCCTATTCCATCAATATAGATAAGTCAAAAGGTGGTCTGATGACTCCAATACTTTCACTTATAAATGGTAAAGGTACCCGATCGATGCTTTTTGTTGCCTTGATATGGAGTGTGAGTGCGCCGATTGATAAATTAGGAGTAGAATCATCTTCGCCACTTTTCTGGGGAACTAGCGTAAATGTATTTATGGTATTTTCTATTTATCTTTTTATCTTATTTACAAAAAAAGATATTGATAATAAAGCATTAAAGTTATTCTGGCCTGGTATATTTGCTGCTTTGACTATAATCACTCAGATGACCGCTTTAAAGCTGGCAATAGTACCATATGTAATCGCTATAAAAAGAACAAGTATACTTTTTAGTGTAATAGCAGGAATCTTTCTTTTTAAAGAAAAAGGAGGGGTTCATAGGCTTATATCTACATTTCTTATGGTTGTTGGAGTAATGATTATTCTTTTGTCTTAAACAGCAGTTTTCTTATGCTATCAAGCAGAAAATCTATATTGAGTGGTTTAGAAATATATTGATTGAAACCACTTTCGAATATGTTCTTTCTTTCAGATGATTGAACATGAGCGGTTATTGCTATAGCAGGAATATCGCTGTCGATTTTTCTGATTTCTTCAAGACATTCATATCCATTCATTATTGGCATCTTAATATCAAGCATTACCAATGTTATCTTTTTTTCTGAATTATGGTCTTTTTTAAAAGTATCCAGTGCCTCTCTACCATTTTTTGTAAGAATTATATTATATCCTTCGTCTCGCAGTATCTCTTTTAATAAAATGGTGTTTTCCTCAGCATCATCTGATACAAGTATTGTATGTTCTTTTTTATTTATGACTTCTTTTTTTCCATCTTCTTCTATTTTATTGGGTTTATTTATTTCCTTTATCGGAATAGTAATTGTAACTTTTGTTCCTTTAGATGGTTCGGAGTCGATCTTGATATTTCCGTCCATATTTTCAAGTAATTTTTTTACTATTGTCAATCCAAGACCTGTTCCGCCGTACTTTCTTGTAAAGGAGGAATCGACTTGTGTGAACTTGTTAAAGACTATTTTCTGTTTTTCTTTTGGTATACCCACTCCTGTATCTTCAATAGTAATATATAGCTTTTTATTTTCATCAACAGAATAATTAAGTTCTATACTTCCTTTTTCAGTGAACTTTAAAGAGTTTGATAAAATATTTGCCAGTACCTGTTTTAATCTTACAGGATCTGAGTTTAAAATAAACTCTCCAGGTTTAGGTCTGTTAATTATAGTCTCTACACTATCAGATATATCATCAATCTCTTTTCTGAATGTGATTTGAAGTTCATCCAGCATATCTCTTAGGTCTATTCTGGAATTAACAATTTCAAGTTGACCTGCTTCTATTTTTGAAAGGTCAATAATATCATTAATAAGTATAAGAAGGCTGTTTGATGATTTGATTATCCTATCAACAAACCCCATCTGTTTCTTATCAAGTGGTGTCTTTTTTAAAAGATTCCCAAAACCCATCATAGATGTCATTGGAGTTCTTATCTCATGGGACATATTAGCTAAAAACTCTGATTTTAACATGTTTGCTTTTTCTGCTCTGTTTTTAGCCTCAAGAAGCTGTGCTTCAACCTGCTTCTGTTTTGAGATGTTTACCATAAGACTTAATAAGACCTCATTACCATTATATTTTATTTTTCTACATATCTGTTCAAGCCAGATTATATTACCGCTTTGTGTGGTCATTCTAAAAGAAAATCTTGAGGCTTGTTCTTCGTGTTTTAATGCATTTTTATATTCGTCAATATATTTTTCCTGATCCTGAGGGTGAATATAAGAGAAAAATTCTTCTGCTGGTGAATCCGTAAAATAATCTCTACTTACCTCAATATCTTTTTCTAAAGCATTGTTTGTAAAAAATATCTTTTTATTATTAGATATCATGATACCAAGAAGAGAAGATTCCGATAATAATCTAAAGTTATGTTCACTTTCTATTCTTAACTTATCTGATTTATTTCTTTGATCAATCTCAGTCAAAAGCTCCTGATTCAATCTCTCAAGATCTGCTGTTCTTTTTGCGACTAATTCTTCGAGATGTTCTCTGTAATTAAGAAGTTTAGACTCTGCCATAGCTCGCTCTCTCACCATTTCGTTAGCACTTGTTGCAAGGTTTTTAAGTTCTTCATATTCAACTTTATCTGTATCTATCTGTACCATATTTTCCGATGCTTTTTTGAAAAAATCAGAAAACAAAAGCATTATCCTGTAGATCTTTCCAGAAAAATATTTTGTCATAAGAAACGCTATAAATAAAAGAAATGATGACATAAAAAATATTTTTAATTTGGAAGCTTTGATCTGTTTCTGATAAAAAGCCTTTTCTCGTTCTACCTGTTGTTTCAGATCTTTTCCCGAAGAACCTAGATATATTGTCCAATCCCATTTATTTGTTTCTGTTTTTGCAAGTAATGAGTATTTGGAATGTTTAAGATCTTTATCAAAATTTGAGAAAGATACATCTTCAGATGGGATATCTGTATAAAATTCTTTTGGAATTTCTATTGATGGATTTTTTTTTGTCAGCAGATGATCTTTGTAAAAAACAGGTTTACCATGACCGTCTATTATGAAAAAATATGTATCTTTTTTAAAAGAAAGTTTTGTTAGAAATTCTAAAACATCGCTTTTCAGTTCTTTTTTTATATCTTCAACATAATCTCCAGCTCCAACAATCCAGTTAAAAGGTTTAAAGTATCTTCCATAAGATACTTTTTTATAGAAAAGTTTTTTTTCGGCACCCGGTTTGAACCAGTTGTATTCTCCAAAGGCCGAACCGTTTATACGAGTCTCATTTGCAAAGTTCTCAATATTATTTTTTACTGCTAGAGGTAAATCTTCAAAGTTGTTTTTATAATAATCACCTGCATCATAAGGTGTTGGTAACATGCTTTTTTTAGTGCCGTATTCAATTATAAAAAGATAAGCTCTTCCTTTAATGGAAGCTTTTTGTTTTACAGCGGATAGAATCAAATCTTTTAGTTTTTCTTTTTTTAAAGAATCGTTATGATCCTTATAAATATTATTGATAGTTGTATATGATTCATCAACACTTTTTTTAAGTTGTCTTTTCAAAAGCTGTTCATCTTCATACTCATCGGTGAAAAGTAATTCCTTAATAACCGAAAGGTCAAAAGCAAGTTTTTGTTTCCTTTCTTTTATAGAGTTAGAAATAGACTTTTCCATCTTTTGAGTATAAAGTTTAGTTTCTGAATCAATCCATATATAAGAAAGTAGTATTATTGAAAAAATCGATATCAAAAAAGAATTTATTAATATTTGATTTTCCAATGATTTTTTAAGTTTCATAATATTAAAATCTTACATTTATTAGTATTATTAGTCAAGGAAAGAGAGTGTAATAAAGATGCGATGTTTGGTGATGAAAAACACATCGTTTGAAGATAATTGATTTTAGTAGTATCATTTTGATATGACTATAAAAAAAAATACCATATCTTATATTAAACATGAGATCGATCTTCTTGAAAAAGAGCAGGGATCTTATATGGATAAATATTTGTATTCTATTTCTTTAAGTCAGAAAGCAGGATTGAAAAGAGCGCTTAAGTTACTGGAACTATCAGATGACATTGAAGAAAACAAAAATATAATAATCGAGGAGATAGCTAAGCTTGAAGCAAAGACAAAAAGTATCCCTGAACCTGAGGAAGCATTGGTGATATACGGTATGGTCGAGTCTTTAAATTTAGTTCTGGAGATGCTTTTAGAAAAACCATTAATCCTTAAAAATTGAAATAATGCTTGTTTTATTCCCCTTATTCCCTTAAAATTATATAAACAATTAAAGAGGAGTCTTTTATGAAAAAGATCACTTTGCTATTTATTATAGCTTTATTATTAATAACTGTTCATTCAGCATCGTTTGATGAATTTTCAATGGAGCAGATCAATATCATCGAACAGGAATTGAAAGGTATCAATTCTAATTCAAAGACAATTGTAAATCTGAATGAGATCATTAATGAGATAAGAGAAGATGGTACCAGAGAGAGTCTCGATCTAATACCAGAGATCATAAGTCAGATAAATGATCTTGATGAAAAAGATGCACCTATATCATCACTTGATAATCTTTATAATGCAGGTCAGAATCTACAGTTGATATTAATGAATTATTCTAATACTTCTTATACTCCAAATACAAGAAGCAGAGGTAAGATCAGCGACAAAATAAGTGATGTGTTTGATGAACTTAAGTGGGAAAATATCAAAGGTAAGATTCATGAAGAGATATTAAACCTGGATGTAGATTGGGATGTCAAACTCTTTAGTCTGGATATTACAGATGGTATTGGACTTGCAGCTAAATATAAATGGGGACTTGAGCCTTCGTATAAGGATGGATATTTCACAAGAATAGATTCCTATAGACTTGAAGGTGATATAAAAGTCGGTGATATGATAAAAGATGCAGTTGGTGGTGTATTTCCTTTTTATATGAACCTAAAGTCTGATAATGAGATAATATTTGCAAGACATTTTAAAGAACAGATGAAAGCAGCTTCAGCTATACCTTATAATCCTTTAAAACTTCCTATAAGAGCTAAAATAGCAAAGGAAATGGAACCGGGAACATTTGTATCAATGCCTGCAAAATTAAATATGGTAGTAGGTGCAAGTGCGGGTTATTCTAATGTTGTATCTGTAAACGGAAATGGTTATTACCTTCTTTCAGGAGAGTTTAGGATAAACTTCTTAAAAGTGGATAAAGACAGAATAAGAGTCAAACTAATAGGTATGAGAAGAAAAGGACATGGTGCATCAGGTACAGTAACTTATGGATTCAATCTTTTTGGAATAAAGATACTTGATAAACAGGTAAACCATATTCTTGGTACTCAGCTTTTTAGAATAGCTAAGAACAAAATAAAAGGTGAGAACTTCTCCGTGGATTATGTGTTTAATCTAGCTGATGAGGAAGCTTGTGAAGCTTATAATAAGTTTCTCAATGCAAACCTTAAATTCAAGGTGCTTCCTACAACCAATCCAATTGAAGTTGATGAAGATCTTACAGACTCATTCTATTCAAACCTTGTAATGGCTGAAAATCTGGCTCAGGAAGACACTAACAAAAAAAGAGAAAACAAAAGAGTACAGAGAGTTTTTAAAGCATCTAACTTCTTTGAACAGGATAATTTTAATATCAAAATAGGTATTAAAGTATTATCGTTTGGTTGGGGAAAAAACTATGTTGAGAATAGATTAGCTTTCTATGATGAACAAAACAGAGTGGAAAGATTCTATATGCCTGTATTTAATGTCTACAACAATCAGAATTTCCTATTTGATCTTTTTAAGGAAAAAGAAAATAAAAATACATATCTTCTTTTAAATACCGATGAACAGTGGAATGTTGAAAAGATGGATACACTTGCTTTTACATGGAATAAAAGAGATAAAATTTGTTATAAATATGAATTTAAAAACCTGAAAGAAGAACTGGATAGAATGCTTGGTGATATATCTGAGAGTTCAGGTATCGCCGATATGAAAGTTCCTAGAAAAAAAGTTAGGGCATTGACCTGGTGGATGAATCTTGTTTTTAGTAGAGAGACTGCAAACAATGTACTTACAAGAAGTTTTAATGTTGATGAGATCTGGGACGCGCTTTACCCTGTGTTTATAGATTATGGAGATGAGATAGCTTTTCACAACAATGCTGGTCATGATAATGATGACAACATTCACTGGTATCATTCAGGAAGCAAGTATAGTCCTTCTAAAAGAAGACTTTATCTTCTATTTAAGAAAAATAATTGGGATTATGGTAAGTTCCTTTCAGTAAACAAGTTTGTTGAAAAATTTACAGATGTTCTTAGAGAAAGTGATTATACAGAAAAGACTCAGAAATTTTTCAAACTTGTAAAAAGATCTTTCTATAGAGATTATATCGTAAGATTTATTTTTGAATATGCAAAAGTCAAGGGAACCGATGTTGACTATCTGCTTAATTTCTCTGCAAGAGCAAGTGGAATGGATAATTTCCAGACTTCCTCTGGCGATCTTAAAATATCGCAGGAACTTTACAGAGCAATAAACAGAATAATAGCTCAGATAACCGATTCAAGTTATGATATGTTTGATGCTATACAGTATAATCAGTTAAAAGGTGACGAAGAATAATTGACGTTATGAGGTTTATTGGTTTGTTTCGTTAAATAAAAAAGCCCTCGTTAAGAGGGCTTTTTTATTTATCCCTATTCCCTAAGTTTTATTCATTTGCTTCTTCTGTTTGAGAGGATGATTCTTCGGATGTTTTTTCGGGAGCTTTTGATATAAGATACTTAGCTATTTCTTCTTCTCTTCTTTTCACTGCATAAATAAGAGGAGTGTTATCATCATGATCCCTTACATTAAGTGAAGCTCCGTTTTCAACAAGTGATTTTACAATATCCAGATTTGAGTTTTTTATTGCCAGAAAGATGACATTAATACCATCATCATCTTTTATATCAAGCTTAGCCCCTTTTTTAATAAGATCCTGAGAAATATTTGTATTATTGTCCCTGACAGCAAAAACGAGTGCATTATTTCCGTCTATATCCGAGGTGTTTAAATCTATGACCGTTTCTTTTTCTCCAATACCAAGACAGCCCTGATTAAAATAAAATACTAAAAAACAAATAGAGAGTAATAAAATAAATTTTTTCATATTAATTCTCTTATCGGATTAAAAATATAAACTTTTGAGTATTTTTGATTCTAAGAGTAAATAGCTCAATAATTTTTTTTAAGCAAAAATAATGGTAAAATGGTAGGAGGAATAAAAACATGACTTAACGTGAAAGTGTTAAGCGTGAAGCGTAAACGGGGAAAAGCAGAGAACGGTGTAACAGTAAACAGATGACATTAGACGACAGGCAATAGTAAAACAAAAGTCAACCGACTAATGTCTAAAGTCCAAAGTAAAAAAAGTGGGATCAAGCTGGATTTTGGTTTTTGAGAAAATTATTCCTACCCTAACCCCTAACCCCTGATCTTGTAAAGGAGTCTATATGATAATAGATATTTTAAAAGAATTCTGGCTTATGACTGCAGAAATGGGATATTCATTGCTAATAGGTTTTCTAATAGCTGGAATATTCTCTATTTTTATTAGCCCTGAATTTATTCAGAGACATCTTGGTAAAAAAGGTGTAGCTTCGGTTATTAAAGCAGCTCTTATGGGGGTGCCTCTTCCGGTATGTTCCTGCGGAGTTATACCGGTATCCGCATCGTTAAGAAAAAATGGAGCTTCAAAAAGTGCCACAGTGTCATTTTTGATATCAACACCTCAGACCGGGGTTGATAGCATAGTTGTCACTTATTCACTAATGGGTGTCGTACTGGGAATATTTCGTCCGATTGCTGCACTCTTGACAGGAATATTTGGTGGATTTCTTGAAGCTTTATTTGATTCAGGTGAAGAAGTAGATAACGAAAACATTGAAATAGAACACAATTGTAGTGGCGGGACCTGTAAGATCGCTGATAATAAGCAAAAGAAAGGTATAAAGGAAGCTTTAAAATACGGTTTCATAGAACTTCCACAGGATATTTCCTCAGCACTATTAATAGGACTTTTAGTTTCTGGTATTATATCAATATTAGTCCCGGATGATTTTTTTGCATCATTTCTTGGTGATAATGTCCTTTTGCAGTATGTCGTTATGCTTGTTATTGGGATACCTATATATGTATGTTCTACAGGATCTATTCCTGTTGCTGTTGCTCTTATTATGAAAGGTATATCTCCAGGGGCAGCTTTGATATTTCTTATGTCAGGACCTGCTACCAACGCTGCCACTATCTCTACGATATGGAAGATAATGGGTAAAAAGACCCTTATTATATATTTGACTACTATTGGAATATCTTCACTTGTAGCTGGATATATATTTGATGCTTTTTTCGGCGTGATAGATATTTCTGCTTCACATGATCATATTATGGATCTTCCTTTATATAAACATATAAGTGCTGGATTACTAATATTTATACTGTTTTTTTCTATCTATAAGAAGTATCAGAAAAGTTCTCAAATAACAGAAAAGGAAAAGGAGGCTCAGATGGAGCTTATTGTTAAAGATATGACATGTAATCATTGTGTTAAAGCTATTAAAGGGATGCTTGAGCAGAAATTTGATGTAAAAGCTGATATTGATCTTTCAACAGGGAAAGTGCTTATAGAAAAAGAACTTAATCGGGATGAAGTCATCAAAGAGATCGAAGAATTAGGATATACAGTCGATCATTCATAATAAGCTATTTAATAAAAAAGCAGGGATTAGGATAGAACTTAATAACTGTATCTTGGGGTAAAGCTGGATTTTGGTTTTTGGGAAGATCAAAACCACCCCAAACCCCAAACCCCAAATTCCAAACCCCACGTTTTACGATTTATCGTAGTTCTTCTTTTTTATGTAAAGAATTTCTGTTAGAATTATAGACATACAATTCAATAGCGACCCTGGGGGGGATTATGAAAAAAAATCTTTTTATTTTCTTGTTTTTGATCGCAATATTATCAATAAATGTTTTAGCAAAAACCTATGATGATGCTGACAAGTTATATCAGAAAGGTAAATATCAGGAAGCTTATGATATTTATAAAGAGCTTTTACAAGGTGAAGAAGATAATGAGATAAGGTTTAAATCATTTTATCGAGCTGCTGAATGTCTTGCATATCTTTACAGGTATGGAAAAGCTACTGATCTTGTAATAAATACGAAAATACCTGATGATCTTGAATACAAAGCAAGATTTTTAATACTCAGATCAGAACTGCTACAAAATTTCATCAAACAGTATTCCTCTATTATGTCAAAGGATATTATTGAAGACGATACAGAACAGGATGTTTTTAGTCTTACTGAAAGCGAGATTGAAAATATTATAAGAGAATCATATAAATCACTTTGGGGACTTAGATATGTTCTTGTATCTATGAAACTAGAGGATGAGAATTTTTATCTTGACGTTAAAAATACAGATTTTGGAAGATTTCCTACATTATTTGATTATGTATCAATGAGATGGATATCCTATTTAAAACAAAAATCAAAATCTACTTTTCTTGATGCGTTTGATCTATTAAAAGACAAAGATACAGTTATTTTAAGAGATGATCTTAGTGATGTTGAAAAAATTGTTGCAATAATGAGAATTTCAGAGACGTATATGGTCCATAAAAGACTTGAAGCATCAGAAAGATGGAAGATAGAAAGAATGAAATTCCCACTTTATTCAAATTATTTTAAATATGATGCAGAAAAATATAAAGATATGCTTATAAAAAGATTATTGGAATCAGTTGATGAGTTTAAAACAGATACTGCAAGTGCTCAGAGTGGATTCGAAGCAGCAAGTCTTGAAAATGGAAGAGGTAATTATGTTAAAGCTGTTGAGATATGTTAATCCATTATAGATAAATATTCAGGTAATTATTTTGCTATCAGTTGTCAAAAACTTTTAGAGCAGATAAAAAGACCTCAGCTTAGTATGTCTGTAAAAAACTCGCTCGAACCAGGTACAGATTCAATAGATATTACTAGTAGAAATCTTAAAAAAGTGAACTTCAGATTATATAAAGTAGATCCTTATGAGATAAAAAGATATAGATTAGGAAAAGACAAATATCGAAGTGATATTGAGTGGTCTTCAGTTCTTTCTTCTCCATATAAGGACTATTTTATTGATGAGCTCCTGACAAGACGAGATTTTGTTGAATTTTCAAGAAACACAGGAGATAAGGGAGATTACAAATATTATCAAAACACCTTTTCACCTCCGGAAATAAAAAATGGTTTGTATGTAATAGCTCTTTCTGATGAAGATTTTACCCCTGAAAAAGATATTATAAGATTTTCTTTCCTTAATATAAGTGATGTATTTATTGTATCTAGTTCTGGGTTCACTGATAGAACAAGAGTTGCATTTAATGATTATCTGGATAACAACAGAACAAAAAACATAACCGATGAAGTAATAAGGTTATATGCTCTCGATGCCAGAACGGGTGAGAGACTTGAGAATTATACTGTCGATTCTTTTATCAATAAAATGAACCGTGATTCCTATAATGAAAAGATTGATGTCAAGAGTCAACCATATAAAGGATATGATCTCAATGATATAAATATATCACCTTTTCATAATTCGTATCTATATGTAAATCCTCTTGTTAAAAAGGGAGATTCATTTTCATGGCTAAATGGTAGCGTCTCATTTTCTGATGGTATGCCTGGTCTTATCGAGATCTTTCTTTTTACAGATCGTGCTATTTATAGACCGGGAGATAAAGTCTTTTATAAGGCTGTAGCCGTCAGAAAGACTTCGCAGGGATATAAGACTATTAATAAAGGTATGAAACTCGATGTTGCTGTAAGAGACGTAAATTATAAGAGTATATTCAATCAGTCATTAAAGACTGATGAGTTTGGTGCGGTAGAAGGTGAGTTTGTAATAGATAAAGATAGACTTCTAGGAAACTATAATATTCAGATAAACTGTGTTTACAGAGGCAGAGGTTATTCTAAATCACGTTCCTTCTCAGTTGAGGAGTACAAGAGACCTGAATTTGAAGTCGTTGTTGATGATGCAAAAGCCCCTTGGAGACTTGAAAAGGAAACAAACATAACCGGTACAGTAAAATATTATTTTGGTGCGGCTGTATCAAATACTCAAATAGAATATAAAATAAAAAGAAGAAAATATATACCATGGTATTTTAGATGGTGGTATAGCGTATCTAGTTCCGAGGAAGAGATACAGACTGGAACAGTAAAGACAGATGAAAAAGGAAAATTTAATATAAAGTTTACTCCATTTATAAGCGAGTCAAGTCCCTATAAGTGGATTCCGAACATATCTGATTTTATTGTAGAGATAGTTGCCAAGGATGAAGGTGGAAGAACTATAAAAGGAAACAATACCTTTAGAGCGGGTAAAGTAGGAAGCTATGTTACAATAGAAAATGAAGAGAATTTTTACTTTACTGGAGAAAAGGAAAATTTAAATATAGGTCTTTTCACTATAAACGATACCCCACAAGATGGAGAAGTATTTGTAGAAATCTTTAAACTTGATACTGATCAACTAAAAAAAGAACAGGCTGAGAATGCTAATCTGGAAACTCAGATGATAAACCTTGAGGATAAAAAGCTTGTCCTATCCGAAAGACTTTCTGTTAAAGACGGAAAAGGTAAAATAAGTACAGACCTTGAAAAAGCAGGTGTCTATAGAATAAGAGCTTCCTACAAGGATAAATGGGGAGAAAAGGTTCAGGCTCAACGAATATTATTGATCTTAAAAGATTCAAATCAGGAACAACCTTTCAGGACAGGACCTATAATGATATCTAAAAAAGATGAATATTTACCTGGAGAGCAGGCCATCATATTATTGGGAAACTCTTTTGGTGGAAAAAACTGGACGATTGAATGTTGGAACAAGAAATTTCTTGATAAAACCTTAAGATCAAATATTGAGCTTGGTGTCATAAAGCTTCCGATTTTAGAAAAATACAGAAGAGGTATCTCTTTAAAAGCTTTTTCAGTCTATAAGAATAGACTTGATGATATGAAGCTGGATTTAAATGTAGCGTGGCCGGAAAAGAACCTTAATATTATAACCGAGAATTTCAAGGATAGAGTAGAACCTGGAAGTCAAAATAGTGTTAAATTGAAAATCTCAGGCAATAATAGTGATGTTCAGCTAAGTGCGCTAATGTATGATGAATCTCTTGATTATTATAGAAAAAACGATATTGGTTGGCTTGAAAGTCTATATACACCACAATTTTCATATATCAGATCAAACAGTACCGATTTAAATCCAAGTATTGGAAGTATATCCGTAAAGAACTCTTTGCTTTCTTCTATTGTTGGTTTGTTTAAAAATCAGAAGAATTATAGGATACCTGGAATAAGAGCATGGAACACCTGGTATGGGGGTTATTCAAGAAGAGGCTTCGGCGGTAATATATTGAATATGAAAAAATCCGTTATGGTTGAAAGTGCTGTCCCGGAAGGGTTTGCTCAGGATGAGATGGTCATGGCTGATGCTGAGTTAAAGGAAAAGTCAGACGTTCAAAGACAGTCGATACCAAATAAAGCACCTGAAACAAAGATAAGGTCTGAATTTGCTGATACAGCTTTCTTTATTCCTGATATAAAAACAAAAAATGGTATTGCTTCGTTTGATTATAAAGCTCCAGATCAGCTTACAAGATGGAAGATGAATATTTTTGCACATTCAAAAGATGCTGCATTTGCAAGTCTTAAAAAGACATTAAAGACTGCTAAAGATCTTATGGTAAGAGTTGATGCACCAAGATTTTTCAGAGAAAAAGATATTACAACTGTCGATGTCTTTGTGCATAACGAGACTGATATTTCTACTTCCGGTTATATGCAGCTTGATGTTACGATGGATGGTAAAGAAGCTTCAAAAGATCTGGGTATAGAAAAGACTCGTTTCAGTTTTAATATTCCAGCACATGACAGAAAGGTGTTTTCCTTTAAAGTAAATGTTCCTGCAAAAATCGGTGAATATTCATTTACCGCAAAAGCATGGAATGATAAGACAAGTGATGCTCAGCAAAACAAGATACCTGTATATACATCTCGTGAAAGGATAATGGAATCGGTATTTGTCGCTTTAAAGGATTCCGTGGAAAAAGTCCTTAAGACTAAAGCCAGTGAGGATGATTCTGTAATACTTGAGCAGGCTGTGCTTGAAGTAGAGCCACAGCTTATATTAAATGTCATGAACTCAATACCATATCTTGTGGATTATCCGTATTCATGTGTAGAGCAGACTTTAAACAGGTTTATACCATTATCCATAATGGGACAGATATATGAGAAGTATCCTTTCCTTAGTGAAGCTGTCTATAAAGTTAAACAAAGGGATACAATAGACAATCCATGGGATAGCGATGATCCAAGAAGGCAGAAAGACCTTGCTGAGACTCCATGGCTCAGGCAATCAAAGGGGAGAAAGACTTCCTACGATATGATTAATCTTTTAAGACCTGGAGTTGTAAGCTTACAGAGTAAAAAAGCTCTTTCAAGACTTAAGATGTCTCAGAACTCTGATGGGGGATTCCCTTGGTTTCCGGGAGGTCGATCTGACACCTATATAACCTTATATGTGCTTGCAGGTTTTGTTGAAGCTATGAGATATGATGTAGAGGTTCCTGAAGATATAATAAAAGGTGCTTTAAGATACGTTCAAAGTGAACTTTCGAAAAAGTATAAAAAACAGACAAGATACTATAGTCTTGGAGTTTATGGTGCTTACATAATCTCTGAATATATAAAACAGGATTATTATTATGCTAAAAAAATGTCATCTCTTGTAAATAAGATGCTTAAGATAGGTGAAGAAGAAATACATGCTTTAACTCCACTTGGAAAAGCCTATATGGCTTATGCTTACTTTAATACAGGAAATAAAAAGAGAGCTGATGTAGTTTTGGATATGGCTCTTGATGGCTGGAGAGAAGATCCTGTTACCGGTGTATACTGGACTCCTGAGGAATATTCATGGATCTGGTATTCAGATACTATAGAAAAACATGCCTTTTTCTTGAGGACACTTTTGACTTTAAGACCTAACGATAAAAAGATACCAGGAATGGTCAGATGGCTTCTGTTTAACAGACAGGGAAACGAGTGGAAATCAACTAAAGCTTCTGTAGCTGCAATATTTAGTATAATCGAATATATGGAGAAGACGGGATCATTTGATCAGAGGAACGATTATAAGATCAGCTGGGGAGATGAGAATATAAGATTTTCTCTTCAGCCAGATGATTATGTTGAAGAGCCACTCCTTTGGGTAAAAAAAGGTCAACTTCTTGATAAGGGTTATCTTAAAGCAAAAATTAAAAAGGATGGACCTGGAACAGCTTTTGCATCACTTCACCTTACCTATACCACTGATTCATTACCTGATAGATCTGCACCAGGACTTATAAATATTGAAAGAAAATATTATAGAAGAGTCAAAGATGGTGAGAACTATGTTTTAAAGAGAATAAAAAATGGTGATAATGTCAAGGTTGGAGAGGAACTTGAGGTTCATCTAATATTTAATACAAGACATCAATTTGAGTATGTTCAACTTAAAGAGCCTAAAGGTTCAGGATTCGAACTTGAAACGCTTCTTTCAGGATGGAAATGGGATCCAATAAGATATTATGAAGAACCAAGGGATACTATGGTCAACTTCTTTATAGATTGGCTTCCTCATGGAGAATATAAACTTAAATACAGACTTAGAGCAACAAAACCTGGTAAATATAGAATTGGAGCAGCATCACTTCAATCGATGTATGCACCTGAATTTGCAGGCCACTCTGCAGGGATAATTATTGAGGTAAAGAAATAATAAATGGGCGGGTCCTGGAACCAGGAAACAGGAATTAGGGATGAGGTGTGAGGGAAGGTTTTATTAAAAAATAGTCCGACCCTAAACCCTATTCCCTAACCCCTAAATCCTAGGTTTTAAAGTCCAAAATACTAGAATAACAAATTACCAAAATACCATAAAAGAGGTTTCTATTTTGAAGACAAAACATGTTGTTGCAGCAATCATAGAAAAAGAAGGCAAGATATTACTTGCCAGAAGAGCTCCCGGAGAACACTCAGCTGGTCTCTGGGAATTCCCAGGTGGTAAACAGGAATCCGGAGAAACTCTTCAGCAAAGTCTTGAAAGAGAGATCTTTGAGGAGTTTGGAGTAAAAATAAAAGCAGGTGAACTGTTCTTAAGGACTGAGACTGTTGTTGATGATTTTTATTTGATATTATACGCACTTAAAGCGGTCCATTTAAACGGAGATTTCGAACCAACTGTTCATGATAGTATTGTCTGGGTCAATCCGAAAGAATTAAAGGAATACAAAGTACCCAAACCGGATATGCCTATAATAGAGAAGATCTATTCAAATACTACTTTACCTTTATAATAAGTCCTTAAAATCTTTGTGCTGAGCAACTCTTCTTTTGAGCAGTTCAGAATATTCTTATCAAGCAAGACAAGATCAGCATCTTTCCCAATCTCAACTGAACCTGATTCAAGTCCAGCATATCTGGCACAGTTTACTGTATAGGCATCAAGAGCCTCTTTTCTGGATATCTTTTCCTTTAGCTGCCATACCTTCTTGCTTTCAGGGTCAATCCTTTCAGAAGCTGCATAAATACCTTCAATGACATTAGGTGCTATCACAGGACAATCGGATCCAAACATTAGTCTAGCTTTGTTTTTTAAAAGGCTTTTAAATCTGAATAGTTCGTATTCCTTTCCGTTAAGATGTTTTTTTGCAAGAGGAATATCAAAAAGTAGATGTTGTGGTTGCATTGCTATATTTATGTCTTTAAAAAAACTTAGTGCTGAATCAGATACTGTCTGTGCATGTTCTATTCGCCAGTCTTCTTTTCCAATCTTTTTAAAAAGATGAGCAAGTACACGATTTGCTTTATTTCCAATTGCATGAATAGCTGGCCTTAAATTATGTTTTCTACATTTATGTAGTAATACTTCCAGCTCTTTTTCATTGTAGTTGGATATTCCTTCACCATCTTCCATCCATGCTGTAAGACTTCCAAGTGAACCGTCAAGAAATAGTTTTATGCCATCTTTTGGATTTAATTCTTCAGGATCTTTTCTATAAAAAGTTATTATGTCTATAGGAAGTCCCTGTGTGATGTTAGTATTTATTCCATCCATATCATGTATAGCTGTAATTCCGTATGAATTTAATATACTTATTGCTTTAGGTAGATCTTTTTTAAATGATTTTTCTTTTTCTTTTAATACGTGTGTAAGAAGTGTCTCAGCTTTCTCAAAGATAATACCAGTCTCAATATTTTTATCATCTTTTTGAATATACTTTGAATATTGTTTCTTCATGTCTTTATCAATAAGAGATAAAGCTTTTGAATTCAATACAAATGTGTGTATATCCCTTGAGTAAAGGATAATAGGATTATCAGACGTTAGATCATCAAGTGTTTTTTTGTTTACAAACTCATCTAAAAACTTTCTGGAAAATCCTCCACCAAAGATCAGTTCACCCTTTTCATAATCTTTTAATCTATCTTTGATCTTATCCATTACTTTTCCCACATCATCATCCGGATCAAATAATATCTGTGAAAGAGTCTCTGTAAATAGTTTTAAATGAATATGACTATCATGAAAAGATGGAAACAGAAATAGAGAAGTTCTATTTTTATTTGTTGATTCTATTAATTTTTCTATCTTGCCTTTATTTATATGAACATCAAACGAATTACTAAATGATATAGTAGGTATACAAATATTTGATATTATCTCTTTATTCATAAACAGGATATTATCAAATAGAAACGAGTTTTTCAAAGTCTTATGTGGTAAAATATTTGTAAACTGTTCAATTTTATTATAAAATCATAATCGACAAAATGAGAGTTGAAAGGGAATTTTTAATGAAAAAGGGAAAAACTGATTTTTTATCTGCTGAAAGATCGGAAATTGCAATCTTGAAAAGTCAAATGAAGCAAATAGAATCCGATGAACTTTTTAATCATATTGTAAATTCTTTTCAAAAGATAATACTGGTTATTAATGATAAAAGAGAGATCGTTTATAAAAACGACGCATTTGCAGAAATACTTGGAATAAAGACTTCTGAAGAGATCATATCTCTAAGACCAGGTGAAGCTGTCAATTGTATTCATGCGGATGAGGTGAATGGTTGTGGCACAAGTAAAGCGTGTCAATATTGTGGTGCTTTAAGAGCGATAATGGATGTTTTGAAAACAAAAAAACCTGCTTCACGTGAATGTTCGATCTTATCTAAAGATGAGGAAGAAAATCCCAGATCAATACTTTTAAAAGTAGATGCTACACCTATAAAAATATCTGGAAATGATTTTATAATGGTATCTTTTACAGATATTTCTGATTCTAAAAGGAAAGAACGTCTTGAAAGGATTTTTTATCATGATATTCTTAACACTGCGGGAGCTATTAACGGTCTTGTAGAGATAATCGATATGGATGAGAAACCTTCTCCACATGTCATAACACTTTTAAAAAAATCTTCAAAGACTTTAATAGAAGAACTTCTTGTTCAAAGACAGATATTTTTGGCAGAAAATAATGAACTTGAGATAAGAATGGAAATCGTTAATACAGACGATGTCATCCAGGATGCTATCTCGCATATTGAATCTATGCAGATATCAAACGATAGGCTCTTGATGACATGTGATGAGAATGAAAATATCGATTTCTATAGTGATAAGATAATTTTAAGGAGAATTCTTATAAATGCTATAAAAAATGCTGTTGAAGCAAGTGTGGATAATGATAGGATAACAGTTTGTAGTTATAGAGAGGAAGATAACGTAATTTTTTCAATAAATAATCCAAAGGTTATGGATGAACCAACAAGACTTCAGGTCTTTAAAAAATCTTTTTCTACCAAGGGTAAAGGTAGAGGAATCGGTACCTTTAGTATGAAACTTCTTACCGAGAAGTATCTTTCAGGAACTGTAAGTTTTGAATCAAAAGAGGGAGAAGGAACAACTTTCTTTATTAGTTTGCCTTATATAAAACAGTAAACTTTTTTCGTAAAGCGAAGAAGCACGAAAAGGCACGATGCTTCGATACACCGATGTTTCGAAAAAGCTTTTAAGTCGAAATGTCGAATAGTCGGAATGTCGTGACCCCTAACTTCTGTTTTTTATGTCAGATAAAAAAATCTATTGTTGAATCCATTAAAATCTATTATAATTAAGGAAATAAAATAATTAAGGAGTTTCTATATGAAAAAAATATTATCAATAAT
>PKTG01000045.1 GCA_002869225.1 Candidatus Muiribacterium halophilum
GATGAGCCTTTCAGGCTGTGCTCAGCTTTGCTGAGAGTAAATTCTTAACTCTTTGCTTTGCAAAGCACTTCAACAGAGTTGAACACATGACCTTTGGTCTAGTTATTTTTTATTTACTTCTCACTAATAGCTTTTAAGCTATGCTTACTAAACATTTCTATGTTACTTACATAGGATTTTTAATCCTATTTACTTTTTAATTCTTTTTTCCTGACCAGAAAGTAATCGTTTTATATTATTCTTATGCATCACTATAACCAAAAGCGAACATATAAAAGTAAAATAAAATGTATTATCTATACCAACAAGGAAAAAGTAAGTTAAAGGAAGTGAGGCAGCTGCTATTATTGAAGAAAGAGAGACTATCTTAAAAACAAACATTGTAAGAACCCATATACCAAGCATAAATATTGTAGCTACTGGTGCAAGGGCAAAAAATATTCCTAACCCTGTTGCTGCTCCTTTTCCTCCCGAAAACTTCAAAAAGATTGAATAAATATGACCTATAAGTAGAAATATAACCGGGATATAGATAAATGGTCCATTAACAAAGGTATGACAGATATACCATGAAGGCAAGAAACCTTTAGCCATATCTATAAGGAAGACAAATATTGCCCAGAACAATCCGGCTGCTCTATATGTGTTGGTCGCTCCCACATTTCCGCTTCCAATTTCTCTTATATCTTTTTTTCTGATTAGCTTTACAACAATAAACGCTGTTGGAATAGAACCCAATAAATAAGCAATAAAAGAAAACAAAAAAACTGTTGATACATTTAATGTCATTCCGGCTCCCTAAAAATAAATCTAATTGGAGTACCTTCAAATTCTATATTCTCTCTAAAGACGTTCTCAATAAATCTTTTCTTTGAAAAATGAAGTTTCTTAGAGGCAAAGATAAGAAAATGAGGCGGACCCTTTTTTACCTGCTTTATAAATTTCACTTCAGGCAATTTCATTTTTATTACAGGAAGAAAATTGTCATTTAAAATTCTATCAGGAATCTCTCTGTAGTAAATATCAAAGACCTGTTCTATCATATTGCTTATCTTTTTCACTCTCTGACCAGTCAAAGCGGATATAAACAGGACAGGGGCAAAGGATATAAAATGAAGTTTTTCCCTTATTTCCTGTACTTTGTTTTTGAGTATATCATCTTTATTATCAGATATTATATCCCATTTATTTATAAGAATAATGACTGATTTTCCAGCTTCTTTTATAAGACCAGCTATCTTTGTATCCTGAGTCGATACAGGTTCTTCAGCACTTAGCATAAGAATAGCCAGATCTGCTCTTTCAATAGCTTTTACTGTTCTATAAACACTATGTTTTTCAACTTTTTCGTATATACTTCTTTTTCTTCTCAGACCTGCGGTATCAACAAAGACATACTTTTTTCCTTCAAGCTCTATCTCCTCTTCCACAAAATCTCTTGTTGTCCCAGCTATTGGTGTAACCATAGCTCTCTCTTTTTCAGCTAGACGATTAAAAAGTGAGGATTTACCAACATTAGGTTTTCCAACAATTATTATTCTTTTTGTCTCCTCCTGATCGTCTTTTGAAGGATCATAATCGATATTTTCGTTTATAAGATCAAGAAGATCACCTGTATTTCGACCATGTATTGCCGATACAGAGATATACCTATCGAATCCAAGTTCGTGAAACTCCCAGGTGTCATCCATGTTGTCATTTTTGTTAACGACAACGATGACATTGTCATGTTTTTTCCTAAGATATACTGCAAGTTCCTTATCATGTGCAGTAAGACCCATCTTATAATCAACTACCAGAAGAACCAATTTGGACTGCTGAATCATCTCATTGTTTATCTCTATTATAGTCTTTGAAAAATAATCTTCCTCTTCAAATTCCATACCACCACTATCCAAAAGAGTGAATCTTTTACCCGCCCACTCCATATCTTTGAAATTTATGTCTCTTGTCACTCCTGGTTCATGTTCGACAATAGCTCTGTTTTCACCTACTAGTTTATTAAAAAGTGTAGATTTTCCTACGTTTGTCCTTCCAAACAACAATACTTTATCCATTTTCTCTCCTGAAAGACCTTATTATGTCTCTTCCTTTATTTCCTGTTAAAACTATTCTTGGGTCACTTTGTTTTACCTGCTTTTTTGTGTATCCGTCAAGCGTTATCCCATCATTGTTGAAAATTATACCGGGTATTAAGATTGATATATTCTTCTTTAATTTCCTGATCTTCCTTTTAATATCATTAAAAGTCATTAGTCCTGAAACAGTAACCGTTCGACCGAAAAATTCATTCTCAACTGCTACAGATATTATATTAAGATCGGTCTTCTCTTTAATTTTTAAGATGACCTTCTCACCTAAAACAGAAGTTATCACATATACACTCTTTTTTTTATCTAATCTATCCTTGAGCCTTGTATATGATATATTTGCACTATCCAAAAATTTTCTCGCTATTCCTATTCCATTTTCTATCTGAACAAAATCATTATAATATCCTCTTTTAGGTATTTCCATATCTGAAAGTAAAAAGAGCTCATCAGCAGCATATACCCAATTCACACCGTATTCCTCTTTTGCTCGCTCTTTGAAGGGATAAATGATATTAAGGATCTCCTGGGCTTTATCTTTATCAACTTCTTTTATCTTTTGCATACCATCTCTATACTTTGTGAGTCCAACAGGCACTATACCAACAGATTCAAGATATGGTGTATATTCATACAGACGTTCAAGTTAGTATTTAAGCTGCTTACCATCGTTATATCCTGGACAGACAACGATTTGAGCATGCATACTTATTTTCGCATCTTTCAGTATCTGCAGTTGCTCAGAGATCTTTGAAGCATTTTTATTTTTAAGCATCTTAACCCTAAGTTTTGGATCCATTGTATGAACTGATATATATAAAGGAGATAGTTTATTTTCCTTGATATATTCAAAATCCTCTTCTTTCATTGAGGTCATAGTAGTATAACTTCCATAGATATATGAGAATCTAAAATCTTCATCTTTCAAATATAATGAATCTCTTAATCCGGGAGGCATTTGTGATACAAAACAGAAAATACAGTTATTCTTACATGTCTGTATTGTTTGAAAATCTAGATAATCCTTCATGATGTAATCGAGTCCAATAATCGCTTTTGATAGAGACAAGTTGGAGGCGGCACCCGGACTTGAACCGGGGAATAAAGGATTTGCAGTCCTCTGCCTTACCAGCTTGGCTATGCCGCCGTAAAAAAAAATGGTGCCAGGAGACGGAATCGAACCGCCGACACAGGGATTTTCAGTCCCCTGCTCTACCTACTGAGCTATCCTGGCAATTATAATGGCGGACCCGACGAGATTCGAACTCGCGATCTTCGGCGTGACAGGCCGACGTGTTAACCAGGCTACACCACGGGCCCGCATATATAAGGTGGTAGGCGGAACAGGGCTCGAACCTGTGACCCTCGGCTTGTAAGGCCGATGCTCTCCCAACTGAGCTACCCGCCCACCTTTATGTTGCTTAATGATTCTAACATTTTTGTTTTTCTTTTCAAGTTAATTTTTCGGGTTTTAAGAGGTATATTTAAAAATATCCCCATTTATCTCTTTTTTTCTCTTATTTCTTAAATTTTTCTTTCTTTCTTAAGAAAGCAGGAATATTCACATCATCACCTTCATCGTTGGAAGCAGATGGAGACTTATCCTTGTTGATATTCTGCAATCTCAATTTACCCATTATTTCTTTCTTTTCTTTTTCAATTATTTCATCTGCACTGAAACCGGTTGCTATGACAGTGACCTTTACCGAATCCTTTACATCATCTTTTATTACAGCACCAAAGATGATATTTGCATCAGGATCTGCAGCTGACGAGATTATCTCTGCAGCTTTATTTACTTCATATAGAGTAAGATCATCTCCACCAGTGATATTTATAAGGACACCTTTTGCACCCTGAACTGTAGCTTCAAGAAGAGGACTGGATATAGCCTGTTCTGCAGCTTCAACAGCTCTATTTTCACCTGAACCTTCACCGATTACCATAAGAGCTGAACCAGCTTCGGTCATAATAGCTTTTACATCAGCAAAATCAAGGTTTATAAGTCCTGGTTCAAGTATTAGATCTGAAATACCCTGGACACCTTGTCTTAGAACATCATCAGCGATCTTGAAAGCATCATTTATTGATGTATGCTGATCTACAACCTGAAGAAGTCTGTCGTTAGGTATTGTTATAAGGGTATCTACATTAGCTTTAAGTACTTTAATACCATTTTCAGCCTGTATCATTCTTTTTCTGCCTTCAAAGGAGAAAGGTTTAGTTACAACACCCACTGTAAGTGAACCAAGATCCTTTGCGATCTCAGCTACCACAGGAGCTGCACCTGTTCCTGTTCCACCACCCATACCGGCAGTGATAAATACCATATCAGCTCCTTCAAGAGCTTCTCTGATCTTGTCTTTATCCTCAAGAGCAGCATTTTTCCCGATCTCAGGATTAGCTCCAGCACCTAGACCTTTTGTAAGTTTGTCACCTATCTGTATCTTGATCTTAGCGTTGGATGATACTAAAGACTGTGCATCTGTGTTAAGAGCAATAAACTCCACACCGGAAAGTCCAGTCATTATCATTCGGTTGACAGCGTTTCCACCGCCTCCACCGACACCAACAACCTTGATTTCGGCTACCTGTTCTATGGCATCGAATTCAAACATTTAATGTTCCCCCTCTATTAAAAATAAGTTTCAAAAAATTCTCTGATCTTAAACAGAAGATTACCAAAAAATCCTCTATCTGTATATACAGAGTTATTAATACTTTTTTCAGCGTATTTAAGTATTCCAGCCGCAGTACTATAAAGCGGCGAGTTTATTTTATCAAAAAGTCCTTTCAAAGACAAAGGTCTTCCGATTCTACACGACATATCGAAAAAATGCTCAATATATACCGGTAACCCTTCTATAAGAGCACCACCGCCAGTTATTACTACTCCTGACTTTATATCGTTAAGAAGTTTTTCCTTTTTTATTCTTCCATATATATCTTTAAGCAGTTCCTCAAGACGCGCAAATATTATCTCATTTATGTATTTCTTACTAACCAATTTTACGTTCTCACGTGACGTATTAAACAACTCTACTTTATCATTCTCGTTATCAAGTTCATACAGATTAGCATATCTTCTTTTTATCTTTTCAGCTTCGTCATATGAGGTCCTTAGTACTATAGCAAGATCGTTAGTTATTGAATTACTACCAACAGGTATGACATCAGAATATCTTATCACTCCTTCAGTATAAGCGGTTATATTCGTATAGGATCCACCAATATCAATAACCACAACACCCATTTCCTTTTCATCTTCTGTAAGTACCGCTTCCGAGGAAGCAATAGGTTCATAAACAAAATCTCTCACCTCAAGCCCAGCTTTTTGAACGCAGTTTTCAATGTTTCTTATAACACTGTCCGCTGACGCTACAACATAGACATCGGTCTCAAGATTTTCACCACTCATACCGACAGGATCCTTTATTCCATCCATACCATCCACTTTGAAGCTACGTGCGAGCATATGAATTATCTTCTCATCTTCTGATACTTCTATACTATGTTTTGAATCCTCAAGAGCTCTCATAAGATCCGATTTTGTTATACCGCTTTTAGGGTTTAATACATCAGCTTCACCATGTGCAGAAAAACATTTGACTTTATTTCCAAAAAGATTGACAAATATCTGATTTACCTGAACATCAGCCATTTTTTCCGCTTCTTCGATAGCAAGTTCAAGCTTAGATTTAAGATCATCAATATTAGTGATAAAACCTTCGTTAGAGATAGCGTTCGCTTTGACTTTTCCAACGCCTATTATCTTAAGAGAATCTTCTTCCACTTCACCTATAACAGCAACTATCTTATTAGTTCCAATATCTACTCCTGTTATGATCCTACCCTGTGACAAATTTCCCTCCAACATTCATTGAATAATCTAATTGCTAAGTTCTTTTATTATTATATCTCCATTACTGGATCGAAGATCAATGTATTCAATACTGTATTTTTTTTCCTTTAATTCTAACAACTTGTTGTATAATATTTCAAATTTTTCAGATATTCCAGAACCTTTTGTTAGAAAAATCTTAAGACCATCCAAAGTATATATGATTATCTTTGCCGGATTTTCAATGTTTATCTCAGAGATCTGAGACCATAATTCAAGCGGAATCGCTTTAAACCAGTACAATCCGCGTTCAACACCCTTATCGTTTAATCTATCTCCCTCTTCGGGAATTTCCTCAATATCTACACCAGTGAGTACCGGTAAATCGTAATCCGTCAACATGCTCTTTTTCTGTAAAATCACGCCATCGCTATCAAGAACTAAAAGAGCGTTGTTATAACTTAAAAACACAAACGGCTGTCTTTCATCTACTGTTATCGTGAAATCAAGATCCTTCAAGGTAAGACCTACCGCTCTTATGAAAGGATGAGTCTCTATCATCCTTTTACTTTTCTCAACATCTATCTTTATAATATTCTTATCTCTTGTAATACCTGAAAGTATGATTATGGTAGAAGTATCAACTATATTATTTCCAAGCACATCAATGCTTTTCACATCAAGAAATCTTACCTGTCTTGCTATCTGTCTTGTAAACATAGCAAAGACAAGTATAAGAGAGACAAGAACAAATATCTTCAACAAATAAAAAGAACTCTCTTTAAACAAAACATATCTCATCTATTCAAACCTCTTAAGACCACTACTTCCTTCTCAAGCATTATTGAAAACTCATTATATACCTTTTCCATACAAAGTTCTATTAAATACATAACATCAGAAAAAGATGCGTTTCCTCTGTTTACGATGAAATTACAATGTTTTCTACTTATCATCGCATCACCTTTTTCTTTTCCTTTAAGTCCGCATCTTTCAATAAGCTTCCAGGCAGAAACACTTTCAGGATTCTTAAAGACACTTCCAAAACTCTTTTCAAAAATAGGTTGAGTCTGTTTTTTATTTAGTATAGCTTTTTTTACATCTTCAAAAACTCTTTCCCCATAACTTTTCTTCATCTCAAAAAATGCACCTACTATTATAACATCATCAGAGAAAGGTGACTTTCTATAAGAAAATTTTTCTCTAGGTACATCAATATCATAAACACCTTTTTCCTTTGTAAAACATCTGATCTTTTTTAAGGAGGAATTTTTGCCAATATTTCCCGCATTCATATATATAAGTCCGCCTATTGAACCCGGAATGCCAGCTAATGCGCTAAGACCGTTTAGACCTTTTCTTATACATGTTCCAATAAGTCTTGATAATAAAACTCCACTTTCAGCATATATAAGATTTTCATTTATCTCTAAACTATCAAGATGGTTCATACAGATCAGATTTGAATTAAAGTTTTCATCTATAAGAAGATTTGTACCATTTCCTATTATCTTTTGCTCGGAAAAACTAAAGAGGTCCTCTTCGCTTTCAGGGAGTAAGACATCGACCTTCGGACCTATTCCAATAGATGTGTAGGAATGAAGATCAATCTTTTGTTGTCTCATGCCTGTACCTTGATATATTAAGTATTATTCCAACATTAATAAATATTATAAGAAGAGACGATCCACCATAAGATATAAACGGAAGCGGAAGCCCTTTGGTAGGAAACATATTAAGAACTACTCCCATATTAATAAGAGCCTGATTTGTTATAGTTGTGAGTATTCCAAGTCCTAAGATAAAACCGGATAGATCTGGTGCTCTCTTTATAAGATACCATCCTCTTAGAAAGAGAATGAGAAAAAGTAATATCACTGCAGCTGCACCAATAAAACCTGTTTCTTCACAAAGAACGGCAAATATAAAATCAGAATATGGTTCAGGAAGATACATGAACTTCTGTTTCCCAAGACCGAGTCCCTGACCAAGAAAACCACCAGAACCAACTGCCATAAGAGAGTTTATAATATGATATCCATAATTGTACCTATACGCCCACGGGTTTAAAAAAGCTAGTATTCTATTCTTTCTATATGGTTCTACAAGTACCGCTCCAACAAACGCAACTATCCCTGTAAACATAATGCTAAACAGATATCTGTATGACAACCCCAGTACAAAGAGTATGGTAAAAAAAGTAAATGCAATGACGAAGACCGTCCCCAGATCAGGTTGAACAAGTATAGTCAAAGCTATAACAACAAAAACAAGTATAGGTGCGACTATCCTTTTACCGATATTAACAATATTCTCACTCTTACCAAAATACCATGCTAAAAACCATACAAAAACATATTTTATAAACTCTGAGGGTTGTATCTTAAAGTATTTAAAGGACAGCCAACGATTAGCACCTTTGACTCGATAGCTTTCAGGTAGCATCAATACAATAAACAAAAGTATAAGAAAAAAAACAAGGAACTTTCTTGAGTGCCTTATGAAGAAATGATAATCAATTGTCGATACGATAAACATCGCCATCATACCAACAACAGCCCATAAAACCTGTCTTTTAAGGAAAAATCCTTCATCAGAAAACTTTTCTCCAGCCTCTACAAAACTGGAGCTGTAGACCATGACAAGTCCAAATATAAGAAGTAAAAAGATCACTGTTATAAAAAAGAGATCTATATTTTTTTTCTTTTTTTTCATCTAAGAAATATCCTCTGATCAGTTCGTCTTTTTAAGTATACTTGAGATGACCTTTTTAAAAAAACGCCCTCTCTCTTCAAAATTTTTAAACATATCAAACGAAGGCATACCTGGTGAAAATAATAACACACCTTTTTTTGTTTTTTTCAGATAACCGGAAAAAAATTCATACCAGTCGACTTTGGAAGTTATGATCTTCCCACTGGAATTAAATTCGATATCATCGTTAACATCTCCCAGTATTATTATCTTATCAATATTTTTATATTCTACAAGTCTTTTAAGGAACTGGTCAATATTCATCCCCTCTTTTAACCTTCCACAGATTATAAGATGAACGTTTTCATTAAAAGACGATACTGCAGCTAACGTGGATTCAAATGTGGTAGCTTTTGAATCATTATATATCGATAATGAACCATCATCATATATATTTTCTATCCTATGCTCAAGTGAAGTAAAATCCTCCAGAGCGATTTTGACATTTTCACTACTTAATCCAAGTGCTTGAAGGCAGGCAAGCGAAAAAGCTATATTGTCCTTGTTATGCTCACCAGGTAGTTTCCAATTAAGATCTTTGTAAATAAGAGAAGCATCATAATAAAAAGATTGTTCTTTTATATAGAAGTCCTTTTTAAAGACTTTTTTTTCTATTTTATCAAATGATCTAATATCAAAATCCCTATCATCATAAAGTACTGTTCCTTGATCCATACCATCAAGCAGACTAGTTTTAGCATCGTGATAGCACTGCATAGTCTTGTGTCTTGCTAGATGATCAGGAGACAGATTTAATAAAAGTACAATATCAGGAGAAAAATCAAAAAGATACTCAGCCTGATATGATGAGATCTCTATTATAAAAAAAGAATCTTTAGGTCTTTCTGATACTCTTTCTATAAGAGGACTTCCAATATTTCCATTTAAGAAGACATCCTTTTTGCTTCCATTTTTAATAAGACTATATATAAGAGAAGCTACAGTACTTTTACCATTTGTCCCGGTTACAGCGATGAATTTATTATTGAAAGGACTTAATATATCATAAGCCATCTGAAGTTCGCTAGTTATTTTAATACCATTAACATTAGCATTTACTACGAGTTCATCCTCAGGAGAGATCCCTGGACTGACGACTATATGAGAATAATCTTTTATATCGATCTCTTTTGGAGAAAGAATATCTTCCGATTTATTATTTTTATCACAGATATCAAAATCCACATTCTCATTTTTCAGATGCTTTGCTACTGCCTTCCCTGTTATACCAAATCCATATACTAAATATTTTATCACTTAAAAAGCACCCTGATAGCAAATATTAATACACCGGCAAGTGACATAAAAAGAGATATTATCCAGAATCTGATAACGACTTTTGTCTCATGAAGTCCTGATAACTCAAAATGATGATGAATGGGTGCCATCTTAAAAACTCTTTTCTTCCTTGTCTTGTACGAGAAAACCTGTATTATCACAGACAACGCTTCAAGAACAAATATACCACCCATAATAAGAAGCAGAAATTCGGTCTTTGTAAATACCGCTATCATGCCTGTCATAGCTCCAAGTGAAAGCGAACCTACATCGCCCATAAATATTTTAGCAGGATAAGCGTTATACCACAGAAATCCTATCAATGCTCCAATAAGTGAGGATGTGAGTATGGTTAGTTCTCCATTTCCTGCAATAAAAAGAGAGTTTAGATGCTGACTGTATATCATGTTTCCGGTTATATAGGTTATTGCAAGATAACCTAGAGCTACCATCACAAGAACACCCGCTGCCAGTCCATCAAGTCCGTCTGTAAGGTTAACTGCATTAGAACTTGCAGTACAAGTTAGTATTAGCAGCAAATAAAAAAGATATTTTGATTTTATAGTCAACACTATTACAGGAATATTAACATAAGAAAAACCTGGCATAAATCTATCGATTAGAAATATAGCAAGTAAAGCCGTTACCAATTGACATATTATTTTCATTCGTCCACTAAGTCCATCAGATGATTTTCTATATATCTTAAGCATATCATCCATAAAACCCGTAACAGCCATTAAAAACAATACAACATTACAGATTATCACCTGTGGATTCCAACGGGCAAAAAATAACGATACAAGCATTATTGATATCACAATTGCGATTCCACCCATAGTTGCATTACCTTTTTTCTGAAGATGTGCTTGAGGTCCATCCTCTCTTACCTGTTGTCCTAATTTTCTTCTCTCGACCTTTTTCATTACTATAGGAATTAGAAGAAAACAAATGACAAAAGATATAAAAAACGCTAAAAGCGATCTTATAGTGATAGACTTTAATATATGTAGGTTTCCAAGTTTTGATAGAAAAAAGTTAATCATCTCCCCCCCTCAAAACTATCCAAAATCCTTTCCATTTTCATGCTCCTGGAACCTTTTACAAAAATATGATAATCATTACCAAGATATCTTATCAATCTGCCTATCTCAACCAAAGTATTTGAAAAATATATATCTCCAATCTTCTTTCCAGCCTTTAAAGCCCCTTCTCCAAACATAACACCGAGTTCACCAAAACAAACCAATTTACAGTCGGGAAGACATTGATTTATTAGTTCTCCTGTCTTTTGATGCCAATATATCGAGGATAATCCAAGCTCTTTCATATCACCAAGTACAAGTATCCATTTATCGTGAATAAGCGAAAGTTCCTGAACGACTTTACCCAAAGAAAAAGGATTAGAATTATAGCAATCTAAGAGAAAATGAAAGCCATCCTTCTCAAGCATCTGATTTCTTTTATTGTTGGATGTATTTATATTATGAACGATAAATCTATCGATTGGAATACCTAGTTTATAAATTACCGAAAGAGCTGCAACAACGTTTTCCGCCATAAAAGGCAAACCTTTGAAATCCATTTTATAAGATGAATCATTTATATGTATTGAAAGGTATGTTTTCTCATCTTTAAATCCTTCTACGAAATAGGAAATATCAGAGTCTTCATTTTTACCAAAAGTAGTCTTTTTAGAATATCTCTTACTTTCTTTAACTAGTTCCGGACTATCTGAATTTGTTATTAGAAATGATTTGTCTTTTAGAGAATCAGCTATCTCGAGTTTTGCCTTTGCAATATCTTTTAAGGATTCAAAGTTTCCAGAATGAACATAGCCAACATTAACGATCACAGCAAGTTCAGGATTTAACATCTTTGCTATCTCACTTAGCTCACCTGAATGGTTCATACCACACTCGGCTACAAAGAACTCATTTTCATCAGGCATATTAAGAAAAGACCAGCTTATACCAAGTGCATTATTGAAATTTTCTCTTGTCTTCCATATTTTCAGAAAATCATTTAGAAAATCATACAATATCTCTTTTACACTTGTCTTCCCGGATGAACCTGTAACGGCAAGTACTCTGGTTCCTTTCTTATCTCTGATTAATGTAGTAAGTTCTACAAGAAATCCTATATTATTCTTAACATTTACCGTAGTTGTCTTTTCAACGAAAGAAGCGATCTTATCCGAATCTGTTGATACAACAGCTAAAGCTCCTTTATCAAGAGCTTTCTGTATATGATCATGTCCGTCAGAGTTCTGTCCTTTAAAACACACAAAAAGCTTTCCCTGACAATCTCTTCTTGTATCAAATTCTATTCCAGCAAAATTCTCGTTGATCACACCATCTATTTTGATAACGCTTTTTAATGAAAGCAGATCATCTATTTTAAAATCAATAATTTTTTACTATCTCTCTATCGGATAAAAAGATCTTTTCTCCTTTTAATTCCTGATATTCCTCATGACCTTTTCCAGCAATCAGAAGAGTATATCCCTCTTCTTTACATAGCTTAAGCGCATGCTGTATAGCTTCTTTTCTATCTAAGATTAGAGTATAATATTTTTTTGGCATTCCTTCAATTATATCATATGCTATTTTTTCCGGTTGTTCACTTCGTGGATTGTCACTTGTCACAACTGCATAATCACTATAATTCTCAGCCACAGAACCCATTTCAGGTCTTTTTCCGCCATCTCTATCTCCACCACATCCAAATACGACAAGAACTTTCTCGAAATCATTTTTTAGACTCTTTAATGCATTCTCAAGAGCATCAGGGGTATGTGCGTAATCAATAAACACATCGATTTCATCCTTTTTTATATGTTCCATTCTTCCAGGTGGAGGAGTGATAAAGTCGATCACATTTAATACCGATTTGATATCAGCACCTTTAACAACTAATAATGAAATACAAGCGACTATGTTATAAACGTTGAACTCACCAATTAATCTCGTCTTAAAGGAAAATCTTTTCTCATTAAAGATAATTTCCACATGTGTCATATTTTCTTTCTTTTCTATTTTCCTTATTCTAAGATCTGAAGATATATTTTTCCCATATGTTATAACTCTATCCTGACCATCAAACTCTTTGATGATCTTCTTACCATACTCATCATCATTGTTTATTGCTGCTACTCCTCCATTGATTACGCACCTTCTTATAAAAGAACTTTTGACATGAAAATATTCTTCCATACTTCCGTGAAAATCAAGATGTTCCCTTGTCAGGTTTGTGAATATTACTCCATCAAATTCAATCGAATCCACCCTGCCAAAAGATATAGCATGAGATGAGACCTCTGAAACAAAAGCTCTTCCACCATTTTGTATTGTCTCTCTTAGAAGTCTTATGAACATAGGTCCTTGAGGAAAAGTATTAACAGATGTATAAATATTTCCTATCGTATCATAATCTATTGTTCCTGTTCTACCTGTTGAAACATTCAATTTTTGAAGTATCTGCTGAAGTATATAACAAACAGATGTCTTTCCATTAGTTCCTGTTACTGAATAAACAGATATCTCTTCAGAAGGATTGTTGTAAACTAGATTAGCAATCTTATTTTCAATAGCGAGAATATTATTTACAACTATCTGATCACATGATATATCCTTAATGAACCTCTCGGTAAGTATTAGTATAGCACCATTTTTTATAGCTTCATCAACAAATTTTCTTCCATCAAATCTTTTTCCTTTCCTGACAAGAAAAACAGAATCTAAAAGAGTATCACGTGAATCAACCATCACATCTTTGACTTCTTTTAAGAAATTTTTGATAACATAATCATTTGAACGGGTAAATTTAATTATATCAAGGATCCTTGTCATAGAGAGAACTCCAGTTTAATAACACTTTGTTCATCAAGAACAATTCCGGGAGCGGGGAGTTGTTTTCTAACATAACCGTTTCCTTTTATTTCATAAGGAATATTTAATTTGTTCAATGTCCTGATAGCTTTTCTCATAGTAAAACCTCTCATATCAGGCATTATATCCTTCCCAGTCTCGTTTTTCCTGAGATCTCCAAAATAAAGTTCTACCGTTGTATCTTTCTTTTGTATATTACCTGCTGAATGTTCCTGAAATACAACAAAGTCTCCTTCACCAAATGATTTGTAATTAATATTAAGCATTTGAACTCTATTTATAGCTATTCCACGCTTTAATCCAACAAAATTAGGCACTATAGACATATCTTTTCTGATATTGTTTCCGCTTAATCTATCCGGAGACATTCTTCTATAATCAACTATGTTCTCAAAAAGATGTTTAAACGCAGGAGCAGCGACTGTACCGCCATAATAACTTCCCGCAGAAGGTTCATCTATAACAACATAAAAAAGTATTTCAGGATTGTCTATTGGAAATACTCCAATGAAAGAAGAAATATATTTATCATCTTTATATCCATGTGGTCCAGCTTTCTGTGCAGTTCCGGTCTTTCCACCGATACCAAAGTTCTTAAGCTTAACCTTTTGTCCTGAACCTCTTTCAACAACAGCTTTTAAAAGTGATCTTACCTTGTCGCTATGCTCTTTGCTTATCACCCTTCTACCTTGATCTTTTGTATAATCTTTTATTATCTCGCCGTTCTTCTTTAGATATTTAACGAGTTTCGGTTTATGATAAATTCCACCATTTGTAATAGCAGAATATGCTGTACACATCTGTAGATTTGTAAGAGCAACGCCCTGACCAAATCCCATGGAAGCAATATCTCTTCTCGAGTATATCTTTGATGGTTGTCTTACTATACCTTTTCCTTCAGCAGTGAAAGGTATACCGGTCTTTTGCCCAATACCCAGTTTCTTAATTATGTCATAGAACTCCTGATACTTCATAGATAATGCGATTTTCACCATACTAACGTTACAGGAATATGCTATTGCATCCTCAATACCGATTATCCCATGGGCTCTTTCACATGTTATAGGAGGAGTATTGTCTATCCTTATACTTCCCTGACACTCAAAAGTATCATGAGCCACAAGGTTTCCACTTTCAAGCGCTGCTACGGTTGTAATAAGTTTGAAGGTAGAACCTGGTTCATAGATATCTAAAAAAGCATAGTTCTTATAATTTTTTGCAGGATAATCGTTAAAGTTTTCAGGGTCAAATGTCGGATAATTTGCTACAGCGAGAAGTTCTGAGTCTCTAACATCCATGACTATAATATGACCTTTTTTAGCTTCGTTTTGCTCTACGGTCTTTTTTAGTTCCTGCTCTGCCCAGTACTGAATAACCTTATCTATTGTCAAAACGACATCGGCACCATTATACTTATTAAATTGAGACTCGGTATCTTCAGAAAATATATTGTACCCTCTATTGTCGGTCATGATCTCTATCATAGTCTTTCTTCCTTTGATATCTGAATCAAAATAATTCTCAAGACCTTCAAGACCACGATTATCTAAAAAATCGTTTTTATCTGTACCTACCATACCTATTACGTTAGCAAGAAGGTTACCTTCAGGGTAAATCCTTCTATATTCTTTTTTAAAGTTTATCCCTTTTATACCAACATCTTTTATAGAACGATAGACTGCAGCATCTATACCTCTTTTAAACCATAGAAAACTTCCTTTTCTATGCTTTCTTATACTTTTATACTTTTCCTCAAAATCAAACTCAATAAATCCGCTTAGTTTTTTCAGGAATATATCAATATCGTCTATTTCCTTTGGGACTATATACATTGAATAACTTGCCTGGGAAGCTGCTATCTCATTTCCATTTCTATCGATTATGGAACCACGTCTACCTATTACTTCAATATTTTTTTTATATACCTTTGAAGTCTCATTGGTCCAAAGTTCTTTCTGGGAAAATTGAATTATATACAATCTGACTAAGACACTTATAAATAAAAACAAAAAAAAGATAAAAGCTGTAAAGACTCTACCGAATGATATCAGCTTTTTTTTTTACTCATTTGATACAGGCACCTCAATATACTTTATGTCTGTTGATTTTACCATATCAAGCTCTTCTTCTGCAATAGTTTTTATTCTTTCAAAAGAAGACAGCTTTGCTATAAGTATATCAAGATTTTGTATATCCTGCGATAATGCTTTCTTTTCTCTTTCAGACTTTGCGATCTCAGTCTTATGTCTGGTGATCTGAGTCAACTGCCATATATATATTGTAGAAAGCACAAAAATAACCGACATGACAAGGACTATAGATAAAAAAGTCTTTGCACCTTTTGTTATCTTTACCGGTTTAGAATACTTCTCATTCTTGAGGTTTTCCTCATACGAGACAACGTACTGTTTATTCATAAGATCTCAACTACCCTCATCTTCGCAGATCTTGCTCTAGGATTTATATTTTTTTCTTTATCTGATACTGTTATCGGCCTTCTGGAAAGAATAGTCAAACCCGCCTTGTGGTTACAGGTACAAATAGGAAGTTCTTTAGAACAAATACAATCCTTTGACTCTTCCTGAAAAAATCTTTTCACTATTCTATCCTCAAGAGAATGGAAACTTATAACGACCAGTCTACCACCAGGAACTATTCTATTGACTGCAATACCAAGAAATTTATTCAGACTCTCGAGTTCTTTGTTTACATATATCCTAAGTGCCTGAAATATTCTTGTTGCAGGATGTATCTTTTCCTTCTTGCCTAAAACTTTTTTTGCTATATCAGCAAGCTCAAGAGTGGTCTCTATTGGATTAATACTTCTCGCTTTTATTATCTCAAAAGCTATTCTATTCGCTCTTTTTTCTTCACCAAACTCTCTGAATATCCTTGCAAGCTCAGCCTGATCATAGTTGTTGACTATATCGTAAGCGCTAAGAACATTATCCTTATCCATCCTCATATCAAGTGGAGCATCTTTCATAAATGAGAAACCACGTTCGGCGTTATCCAGCTGATAGGATGATACTCCAATATCTGCAAGTATTCCGTCTACTTTATCTATATCAAGTTTATCAAGCGCTCTATCAAGCTGAGTGAAATTCTCATTTACAAGTATTACGTTATCGTTTTCCTTAAACTTTTCAAGACAGGTATTAATAGCTTCCATATCCTGATCAAACCCGATCAATGTCCCTTCGGGACCTATCTTATCAAGGATCAGCTGACTATGACCACCACCACCTATAGTTGCATCAATATAAATGCCACCTTTTTTTATATCAATCATATCTATAGTCTCTTTTGGAAGTACCGGTAAATGTGAAAAATCCATATATTGAATCCTTTTTTTGATTAAAAAATATCAGTTAGTTTTTGTGCCTGATCCTCAAAATCATCACTGGCTTTATTAGAATATTCTTCCCAGGTCTGTTTATCCCAGACCTCGATATTATCAAGTATTCCGTTTATAACTGCATCTTTATCAAGAGAAGCATATTCTCTAAGGTTCTGAGGAACAACTATTCTACCCAGTTTATCAAGACTTACCTCTACCGCTTTTGAATATATAAGTCTAATAAACGACCTTACATTTCTATCTACAAAAGGAAGATTAGAGATCTTATCAGATATCTCTTCCCATTTATCCATAGGGTATATAGTAAGACATTTTTCGAAGCCACAAGTGATTATGAAAGTATCTCCAAGTTCCTGACGGAATCTGGAAGGGATTATTACTCGACCTTTTTTATCTAATGTGTGTTTGTATTCACCTAAAAACATAAAAAAATTACGGGATGAGCCTCTTAGTTAGGTATTAGCAGGGACTTGGCGGTCTCAAGGCATATATCAGGACACCTATCCTAAGGTAAATCAGTCTTTACTGGAGGCTCACCCCAAACTTCCCCCACTTTTTACCATTTTCTTACCACTGATTTACCACTTAATTATTATAACAAACCACCAGGTTTTTTCAAAGGAATTTTTTTTTGAATCTATTAAAGGATTCTAAGGCTGTTTTAAATACCGATGAACCGGAATAAAAGCAGAATTTTGGGATGAAACTGGATTTTGGATTTTGAGAAAAGAAAAAAGGAAAATAATTCGATACATCGAGAAGTCGGTTAGTCGGATTTTAATGCTTTTAGAAGATATATCTGGCAAACGACACGCTTGTTTGCCGAAGCATTTCTTTTTTTCAATAATACCTTTAAAGGAGTGTGTTTTGAATAATAGATTATGCAGGATTCAGCGAATAGATATTGTGAATCTTATAAATATATTCTTTAATATTAGAAAGTTAACTTATTAAAAGATTTTTCAAAATATTTATGCAGGCATAGCCAAGGTGCTACGTCAAATAAATCTTTTGATGAAGATTTAATTAAATTCACTTTCCCTTTGGGCATTATAAAAAGAAAAATCTTCTTCGTTACTTTTCATCGACTTACTTTCCAAGTAGGTCTTCTTCAATATGTCTAAAATCTATTCCTTTTTATTAATGCTATGATTAAATAATATGTTTCTAAGATTCACCCAAACTGAAGAAGGACTAGCACCGCTAATTCGATGAAGTTTGAGCTTTTATATTTGTTGAAGACAATTAATATATGTTCGAAACATGCTACTTTAAAGGTATAAAGTCTATGATCTTGTCTTCTGAGACGACGACCGCTAAGACTTTCTTTTTTCTGCTTTTGATGTACCTGAGTGCTGAATTATACCTTGCTCCCCTTGAAGACAACCCACCTTCACTTGCAATACCATCTAAGATCATACCAAAACCATGACATTTACCATCCGGTGAAAAGAACACAGCACCATCAACGTTGAAAAAAGATTTTATTATCTTCGGGTCTGTATTGACTGAATCTATATCAAACCCCTGTCCTTTTAGTCTTTCACATTCCTCTTTTGCCTCTTCAGAGACAACGACCAAAGCACCTTTTAAGGATCTACAGGCTATCTTTATTATCTTTACAAGCTCATCAGAATACTTTTCAAACCTATCTGAAAGGTTTGCCTTTATATTGTTTTCAAATAATACATCAGAATAAAGAACAGGTAATCCCATACTTACCGTTATTAGTATTTTTGAGTCCTGATGTATTTCCCACTGATTATGAAGTCTGAAAAACACACTATAACTTTTTTTTATCTTTCTGCTTGTCATTCCGTATATCATATCTCCATCGCTTATAAGCGAGTTATTATCAATGCATAGTTCCAATACTTTTCTGACAGCTCTAAAGTCAGCTATAAATATTGGCTCCCTAAAGACCACATCACATTCATCAAGAGCTTTTCCCGTAGACATCAGGGATATTCTCCCCTTAACATCACTTCCCTCATATGTCATTGTAGATATTGAAGAAAAAGCATTGTAAATATCATTTGTTGGGTTTCCTAGTGGGTTTATCAAAAATTTTATTTCCATCATATACTTTTTAGCTGCTCTTCTTAAAAGATATTCATAATCCACATCGGAAAAATGCTGACCCATAAGACTCTTCTTATTGTCAGGATATCTATGTCTGATCTCTTTTAAAAATACTTTAGCGGCATGATCTATAAAGTTTGAATGATAATCATATTGTTTTGAATCAAAAACCAGAATTGGTAAGAAAAGAAAATCATTATCAAGAAAAAGATTTCCACAATACAAACCAATTATATGAGACATCTTCGAACTTATATTATTATCAATGAGCTGATTAACAACAACAGCACTATGACATGTATGAAAATCATCAAATTGAAGTTCTTCCATCTTCTTGAGAATATCTTGTTCAAGTTTCTTGTTCTTTCTTGCTGAAAAGATCTTTCTTGATTTTTTAGAGATCTTCAAAATAAAAATATTTTTTAAAAGATTAGCAGAAAGCAGTGAGAAAAACTCACTGCCCGCGTCAAATGCCTGCTTTATAAAAATCCTAGTATCTGTCAACCAAGTATCCTTTTCACTATATTTTCTTTAGAGAAACCAAACTCATTCATGACTCGTTTTTCAGGAGCAGATTCTCCGAATCTATCTATTCCTATTATATTTTCAAAAGGAGCATATCTTTCCCAACCTCTTGATACTCCAGCTTCGACTACATAGGTCTTTTTTTCTTTTGAGACAACTTTTTCCTTATATTCGATATCCTGATCTTCAAAAAGTTTTACACAAGGCATACTAATAACATTAGCCTTTATTCCCTTGCTTTCAAGTTCTTCAGCAGCTTCAATAGCAATATGTACTTCAGAACCAGTAGCTATTATCTGATGAGTTGCTCCTTCTCTTTTAGAAAGAATATAACCACCTTTCAGACAATCTTTGTTGACCCGGGAAAGAACAGGAAGTTTCTGCCTTGAGAGTGCAAAACAACTAGGTCTAACAGCTCTGAAAGCATCGGATAAAAGCCATGCTGTCTCATTAGCATCCGCTGGTCTTATAACATATAGATTAGGTATGAGTCTTAGAGACATTATATGTTCAACCGGTTGATGTGTAGGTCCATCCTCTCCAACTCCTATTGAATCATGAGTAAATATAAATACAGATGGAATGTCCATCAAAGCGGCAAGTCTTAGTGAATGTCTTACATAATCAGAAAATACAAGGAAAGTTGAACAATAAGCTCTAAGATGTTTATTAGCATATACAGTTATTCCGTTTACTATAGCCCCCATAGCATGTTCTCTGATACCAAAATGTATATTTCTTCCTTTTTTATCTGTAGGACACATTGCTTCAAACTGATTGAGATAAGTCTTGGTAGATGGTGCAAGATCGGCTGAGCCACCAATAAAAGCAGGGCATACTTCAGCAAGTTTATTAAGTACTTCTCCTCCAACCGCTCTAGTTGCAATAGCTCCTTCTTTATACTGAGCAATATCCTCAGGTTTAATAAGTTTTGACATATATCCGTTTAACAGTTCATCTAATATCTTAGCCTGCTCCGGATAATTTACTTTATAAGTATCAAACTTCTTTTCCCATTCTTTTCTCTGCTTGTTTTTTTCATTTGAGATATCTTCAAAATGTTTCTTTATATCCTCAGGAATATAAAAAGTCTTATCTGGTTCAATTCCAAGATTTTCTTTCGTGAGTTTGGCTTCAGCTTCTCCAAGAGGAGATCCATGTACTTTTGAAGTCCCTGACATATTTTGACTACCATAACCTATTACTGTCTTTACAATTATAAGAGAAGGTCTTTCAGATCTTTTAGCTTTTTCTATAGCTTCATCTATCTCTTTAAGATCGTTTCCATCTTTCACGTTAAAAACTTCAAATCCATAAGCTTCAAATCTTTTTGAGACTTCATCAGAATAAGTTATCTTAGTCTCACCTTCTATTGTTATATTATTATCATCATATAAAGCGATTAGATTTTTAAGCTTTAGATGTCCAGCAAGAGAAGCAGCTTCTGCTACAACACCTTCCATCATACAACCATCACCAAGAAGGGTAAAAGTATGATTATCAAATAACTTTATATCATCCTTATCAAATAGACCTGCCATATACTCTCTTGCCATCTCCATACCAACCGCGTTTGCAAAACCCTGTCCAAGAGGTCCCGTTGTAGTCTCTACTCCTGGGGTCATACCATATTCAGGATGACCAGGTGTGATACTTCCCCACTGACGAAACTGTTTAAGTTCATCCATTGGTAGATCATAACCAAATGTATGTAAAATAGAATAAAGTAGTGCGGAACCATGACCTGCTGATAAGACAAACCTATCTCTTGCAAACCAGTTAGGGTCTTTTGAATCATATCTCATATGTCTTGCATATAAGGAATAAGCCATAGGAGCTGCTCCAAGTGGCAGGCCCGGGTGACCTGAATTTGCTTTGTTTATCATATCAACAGCCAGACCTCTAATTACATTGACAGCCTTTTCACTCTTACTTTTATCTATCATATTTCCTCCAAGATTTATTTTCTTATTTTCTTATTTATAATACTATTCTCTTTCAAATTACTCAAGGTCTTCATAAAACCGTGGGATTTGGGGTTTGGGATTTGGGGTTTGGAATTTGGGTTGGAAATGATTTTCCCAAAAACCAAAATCCAGTTTCATCCCGAACACCAATGCTCTTATAACATTAATGAGATAAAAAAATATAACTTAAGACTATTAATATCTCAGTGGGTGGTGGCGTAGATCATCGCTCCTATCTAACGCTCAGCTTCACAACGCACGAACGTCTCAACGTCATAACGATGGGTCAGGCTGAGCTTTGTAAGTTTAAGCTCAGGATCAGCCAGACCTTTTAATCGAGTGCCCTGGTCCCTTCCCTATCTCCCTACCAATAGAAAGAATCCTTCCGAGAACACAGTTCGAACAATCATCAGCGCCCTCGTCAACGCAAGGTTTATCAGGATAAAGCTGATAATCTTTTCTATATTTTTTCGGTGTAGAATTAGGCATAAAGACATTTGCCCCTCTTTTTAACGCTAACTGTCTG
>PKTG01000120.1 GCA_002869225.1 Candidatus Muiribacterium halophilum
CGTAATTAATAAAACATATCTTATTAATTATCGCAAACCATAGAAGCGATAGTCAAATGTGAGATTTCATTCATTTTTTTGAATTATTATAAATACTTGTCTTTAATAAACGTCGATAGTATCATTAATATATGCAAAAAGTTAAACGCCAAATATTTTTTCTTTTGACAATACTTGTATCAGTCATACTGATGGGTACTTTTGGTTATTATTTTGTTGAAAGTTGGAATTTTTCAGATTCACTGTTTATGACAATAATAACTATGTCAACTGTTGGTTATGGAGAGGTCAATCCGTTATCTGAAAACGGAAAGATTTTCACAATAGCTTTAAATCTTATAGGAATAGGTCTTTATTCATATAGTTTCTTTGCGATAATGTCTTTGGTTAGTTCAGGACATGTTAGAAAAATGCTCAGGAGGAGTAAAATGGATAAATTAATCTCTCAAATATCAGATCATTATATAATATGTGGAGTTGGTGAGACCGGAAAATATATTATGAAAGAACTCGAAAACACCGGAAAAGACTTTGTCCTTATAGAAAAAGATGAGGATAGCATAAGACAGTTAGGGGAGAAGGGTCTTCTTTATCTTGAGGGTGATTCGCATGATGAAAACATTTTGAAAGCAGCAGGAATTGAAAGAGCTAAAGGGATTTTCTGTACTTTACCTGATGATAAGGAAAACATCTTCCTTGTGCTTTCTGCAAAAGAACTCAACGAGGATATAAGAATAATATCCAAGTGTGTTGGCGAACAGTCTGAAAAGAAATTTTATCGTGCTGGTGCATTTAAAGTCATTTATCAGAACAGAATAGGTGTACTTAGAATGGCATCTGAGATGTTAAGACCTAGTGTTGTAACTTTTCTTGATAAGATGCTCAGGAAAAATAAGGCTATTAGATTTGAAGAAGTGTTTATTCCAAAGGATTCACATATGGTGGGTCAGACAATTCCTGAAACAAATATAATAAAAGATTTTAACGTTGCTGTCATGGCTGTTCAGATAGAAAGCGGTGATTATGTATATTATTCTGGAAAAGATATTGAAAGACATCTTTTAGGAAATGAATATGTAATTGTTATTGGTTGTCAGGAAGATATTAATAGATTGAGGAAGCATGCGAACAAAGGACACTGATGTTAAACAGGCTATATCATGTGTAATATTTGATCTTGGTAATGTTATCCTTTTTTTTGATCATCTAAAGATGGCTTCAAAAATATCAAATCTTACAGGAAGAAACCCGGAAAATGATTTTCGGACTGTTATCGAAGATGAATCCTGGCAAATATTTGAAAAAGGATTTATGTCCCCTAAGATTTTTTATAATAAATTTCTTTCCTTGTTGAAACTTTCACCGAACGACATTGATTTTAATAGCTTTAAGCAATATTTTAATAATATATTTTATCCAAATAAAGCTATGATTACTTTAATAAAAGATCTAAAAAAGACATGTACAAGATTAATACTTTTATCAAATACCAATGAGCTTCATTATGAGTTTATAAAAAAGAACTTTCCTATTGTAAATATATTTGATGCACATGTACTTTCCTATAAAGAAGGTAGAAGAAAGCCTGAACAGGAAATATTCAGAAAAGCTATCAGAGTCGCTGGTTGCAAAGCTGAGAATATTCTTTATATTGATGATATTTCAAAGTATACAGAGGTAGCATCGGATTTTGGAATAAAGACCTTAACCTATGATTCTAAAAGGCAAGACAGATTATTAAAGTATGATTTTATACCATGGTACACGACGAGTGATCCTACAGTATGAAGATAATGACAGTAGATCTTGAGGAATGGTTTCATACCCCTTTTTTTAAAGGGAAAAAAGAAAGATATTACACTCATACCGTTGTTGAGCAACTTCTTGATCTTTTTCAGGAAAGCAATGTCAAATCTACTTTTTTCATTGTAACGGAACTTGTTAAGAAAAATCCTGAAATATTAAAAAAGATTGCTGAAGCAGGGCATGAAATTGCTTTTCATTCATATGATCATGAACTTTTATTTCAAAAACATCCAAAACAATTTCTAAAGGAAGCGAGTTATTCAAAAAAATTATTCGAAGATATTTCAGGCAAACAGGTTTTGGGCCATAGAGCTCCGTGCTGGTCTTATAGAGCTAAGAACAAATGGGTGCCAAAAGCTTTGAAAAAAGCAGGATTTAAATATGATAATTCGATTCATTCAATAGCTTTAAGACATAAATATGATTATGGTAAACCATATTATGAGGATGATGTCCTGTTCATCCCAATGCCTGTCTTTGATGCTAAATTTTTAAATATACCGCCTGGTGGAATTGTTTTTTTTAGATTTTTGCCTTTAAGAATATCAGAATTTATGTTTAATCAGGCAGAAAAAGATTATGGTTATGCTGTTTTTTATATACATCCATGGGAACTTTATACTCCCCCAATAGATCTATCAAGCATTCAAAAGACCATAAAGTATTACAATTTTTCTTTTAGAAAAGATACAATGCTTAAATTCAAGTATCTTATTAATAAATATGAGTTTTTTTCAATTGAGGAATTTATTAGAAGCACTGAGAAGTGAATGGTGAATAGTGAATAGTGAACTGTGGAAAAGGTAACATTAAGCGAAAAGGGTACTTAGGTAATAAGGTAATATGGACAAAAGCAGATGAAAAATCGTGGGTTAGGGGTGGATAGATCTTCCCAAAATCCAAAATCCAGTTTTATTCCAAACCCCACGTTTTTAAATCTTGTAATTGATTAAAGATACCAAGTAATGTATCATATTACAAAGTATCAATGCAGGAGGAATTATGTTTATTATTACCGGAGGCGCTGGTTTTATTGGAAGCGCACTAGCTTGGAAATTGAATCAACTTGGAGTAGAAGAAATAATTCTTGTAGATAGTCTTGGAGAATCTGATAAATGGAAAAATCTAAGGGCATTAAAATATCTGGATTATATTGAAAAAGATGATTTTCTTTGGAGATTATTTGATAACTTTATTCAAGCTGATAATATTACCGGTATTATACATCTTGGTGCATGTTCCTCAACAACTGAAAAGAATGCTTCCTATCTTGCAAGTAATAACTTCGATTATTCTAAGCAACTTGCATTATACTGTGTGGAAAATGAGATACCTTTTATATACGCATCCAGTGCTGCAACTTATGGCGGAGGAGAAAAAGGATATAAAGATGATGAGGAGAATGTTGATTCTCTTAGACCTCTTAATATGTATGGTCATTCAAAACAGATGTTTGATCAATGGGCGATTAGAAACGGAATAATGGATAGAATAACTGGTATTAAGTTCTTTAATGTATACGGTCCTAACGAATATCATAAGGGTAATATGGCATCTATGGTATATAAAGCTTACTATCAGATAAAAAAAGATGGAAAAGCAAGATTGTTTAAATCAGGAGATCCTGATTATAAAGATGGAGAACAAAAGAGAGATTTTGTCTATATAAAAGATGTTGTAAATGTTATTTTACAGTTTATGAACAATCCACAACTTACTGGATTATATAATCTCGGAAGTGGTCAGGCAAATACATGGAATACTCTTATAGGATCTATTTTTAAAGCAATGAAGATCAAAAAGAATATAGAGTATGTTGATATGCAGGAAGAATTAAAGGGTAAATATCAATATTTCACTCAGGCAGATATGGAAAAAGTCAAAAGTACGGGTGTAGAGCTTGAAATAACCCCAATAGAAAAAGCTGTAAAAGATTATGTGATAAACTATCTTGAAAAAGATAATTTTCTTGGTGATGAATAAAGATAAAAAAACGTCAAGCGTAATGCGTAATGCGTAAAGCGTGATGGGTGATCTGTAATGTGTAATTTTTATGAATGACGGTGAACGTTTTAATACAATCACTCACCTGATCGGTGCGGTATGTTCTTTTATTGCAGTAATAGTCTTAGTTGTGCTTGTAAGTCTAAAAGGTGATCCATGGAAAATAGTAAGTTTTAGTATATATGGGGCAACTCTATTTTTTCTCTATCTTTTTTCAACGCTTTACCACAACAATACCGGAAAGTGTAAAAAAGTATTAAGAATACTTGATCATAATTCCATATATATTTTAATAGCAGGTACATATACTCCTTTTTCGCTTGTTCTTTTAAGGGGAGGTTGGGGATTTACAATATTTGGGATTTCCTGGGGACTTGCTGTTATGGGAATAATACTCGATGTTGTCTTTCGCAATTCCAAAAGCAGAAAAGTATCTCTTATAATATATACCGCTATGGGTTGGCTTATAGTAATAGCTTTGAAACCACTGCTTTCCAAACTTGTAATGAGTGGTTTTATACTACTTCTTTTGGGCGGGATCTTTTATACTGTTGGTATAATCTTTTATGTTTTGGGAAGAAAGAGACCTTATTATCATGGGGTCTGGCATTTGTTTGTTTTAACGGGAAGTGTATTTCACTATTTAACAATACTACTTTATCTTCTTTAAGATCAGAAAAAATCTTTAAATGGAGTTGTCTTTCTTATGAAATCAGCAAATTTTACAACGTTTTCATTCTGCATCTTCTCATATTCACATGACTGGGAGCTGTTTTCAGGTTCAAAGAAACAGGTAGGGTCTTCCGCAAGATAATGTCCATTATGATAATATGCTAAAGCTCTACAGCCTCCACAGGAAAATCTGTATTTACATCTTCCGCATTTACCCTGGAGTTTATTAGGGTCTCGAAGATCGTTTAATATATGATCTTCCTTTAATATTTTATATAAAGATCTTTCTCTAATATTTCCACATTTGACAGGTGTATCAAGAAGATGGACACATGGAGCAACATCACCTTCAGGGGATATTGCTATATATCCTCGTCCTGCCTGACAACCTAGTTGTTTTATGGCTATTTTTGTCTTAAGCCAGTTTTTCTGGAAAAAGTTTGGTGCCGAAAAAAAAGGAGCATAACTTATATATGAAAGATAGTTCTCTCGGAGTGCTGGATGGATATATTTTTTCATATCTTCCCGGTCAAAAAGAAGAGTCTCAAAGTCTTTTCCTCTTCCTCTTGGAACAAACGGAGAACGAAGAACCGGTCTTTCTTCCGAAGTAGCAAACTCAAGAATCTTATCAAGGTCTTTCATATTCTTCTTTGTAATTGTGACAACGAAGAAAAAAGGAACATCAAGAGCTTTTAAAATATTTGTCTTTTCCTTAAGTCCTTCTGTGGTGTTCTGATGTTGAAACTCTTTGTCTATATCGTTTAGAGAGTCAAGAGAGAAAACAAAGAGACATTTACTTGAGGTAGCTTTTTTGATTTCTTTGACTAACTTTGTAGTCAGTAACTTTCCGTTTGTATTTATAAATGACCATTGATCCTGTATGGAAGAATTATACTCAAGTATATCAATTGCATCATCTCTTAAAAGAAATTCTCCACCGGAAAAGGCAACGGTTGATTTTGTAGAGTATTTTTTTAACTCATCAATAACACTGTGCTTTATCTCATCTGTAGAAAGTTCATTAGTTTTTTTGGGACTGTCGGTCATACAGAATGGACAGGCGAGGTTACATTTTCTTGTTGTTTCAAGATAACACATGAAAAATGGCTTGAAGATCATCTATAACCTCTTTTCCTTTTAAGAAAACCTCTTACCGACCGGACGGTATAGTAATTTAACAATATTTAAAAAAAAGGTTATTGTCAAATAATTCATATTTTTTTGAAGGGAAGTTTGACAATATAATATATATATTTATAATTAAAATCATAAGAAACCTTAGGAGGTCATAATATGTATAAGAAGGCTATTTTTTCAGTTCTATTGATCTTAGCGATCACAATCTCGGCTTTTGCAGCACCGGTTAATGATGAAAGAGGTACTCACAAAAATCTTTCTATAACAAATATAGAAGAGCTTTCAGATGGTATTGTAAGAATCGATTGTTATGCAAAACACAAAAAAGGAATTTTCACTACTTCAGAAGATTTTGAAGAAGCTATTTCAATCCCTCAGGATCTTATCGCTCAGAACTATAAACTCTTTAAAAGAGAAAAAGACTTTTCTGGTGATGGTTCCATGATAAACGAATATATGGATGAAATGGGTTATTCATGTAAGATGCATCTTTCAAAAAAATGGCTTGGTTCATCAACAATAGAACTAAGATTATCACTTTATGCTAGAAATGATGGACAGGTAAATACGACTTTACCAGTTCCTGAGATCCTTTTCCCGTTAACTGATAAAGTATCTATCGATAATCCTTCAGCAAAAGTACAGATCAAATGGGAAGGTGAAGGTGAGATATTCAAAGTAGATATACTTGATAAGACAAATGGTAAATACATAGTTGACAGAACCTATTATGGAAAAGCTATTAACCTTGACTACGAATCACTAAAAGATGGTAGAGACTATATGTTGACCGTAGCTCAGGCAGATGATTCTCTTTTCTTCTCAGAACCTGCAGTGCTTGATTTCACTGTAGAATGGGGTTTTGCAGTATGTCCTTATTGTTACGGACATGGTGAGAATCAGTGTATTCATTGTCATGGACAGGGAACCTGGACTTCAACTGCAACAGATGCCGATGGTCATGTACAGGTTATAACTCATACCTGCTCATGGTGCCATGGAACAGGTCATCAGACTTGTAATTACTGTAATGGATATGGCTGGGTTTATAAGAAATAATATATGAAAAACGTAAAGCGTAATGTGTAAAGCATGATGCGAGATTAAAAAAGACCTCTTCGGAGGTCTTTTTGCTTATTATTGAAAATAATATAAAATATATGAAAAATATAATCGTAGAATGATATGCCTAAAATGAAATTAATAAATCTGTTCATGTTTTTGATATCAATATTTCTTTCTGCTCAGACAATAGGATGGGATGTTTTTGATGCCGGAAATATAAACGGTTTAAATACTAAAGGATATTTTGGTGCTGCATTTGATGGAAGATATGTTTATTATGCACCGTGTAGAACAAATGACTTTCATGGAAATGTTCTAAGATATGATACAAAAAAAGACTTTGATAACTCTGCTTCATGGGAAGCATACAATGCTTCGAAAACAGATGGAAACAATTGTGTTGGTTATTCAAGTGCTATCTATGCAAATGGTTATGTATACTTTGTGCCTTTTGCGAGTAAATCCCAAAGACATGCTAAAATTTTAAGATTTAATACAAAATATGATTTTAAAGATAAAAGAGCTTGGAGTTCTTATGATGCATCTGAAGTATTAAAATTAAAAAACTCGGGTTATGTAGGTGCTGAGTTTGATGGAAGATATATATTTTTTGCACCTTTTGGATATAAGCCATATGCTCATGGAAAAATTCTCAGGTATGACACAACAAAAGATTTTAATAATAGAAATAGTTATGATGTATATGATGCATCTGAAACTGATGAACTAATGACAAAAGGTTTTTATGGAACCGTATATGATCAAAGGTATATATATTTTGTTCCCTTCAATGATGGAAAAGTTTTTCATGCAAGAGTCCTGAGATATGATACAAAGCAAAGTTTTAACTCTCAAAAGAGTTGGGAAGCATTTGATGCTGGTTCGTTAAGTGGCATTCAAACAGGAGGTTATAAAGGTGGAGTTTTTGATGGAAGATATGTATATTTCGTGCCTTTCAGAGATTCTAATGGGGTACATGGAAAAGTATTAAGATATGATACAAAAGAAGATTTTAAATCCAGAAATAGCTGGCAGATATACGATGCTTCAAAAACATCAGGAGAAAATGCTATAGGTTATGTTGGAGCTGTTTATGTTAATAAAAAAGTGTACTTTGTTCCATATAGTCAGGAAAACAATGTCTTTCACTCTGTATTTCTCTGTTATGACACAACAAAGGATTTTAATAATAGACTTTCATGGAAAGCGGCAAATGTTAAAAGTGTAAACGGTATAAGAACGAAAGGTTATAAATTTGCAACTACTGATGGAAGATATATATTTTTTGCACCATATAACGATGGTATAGATTTCAGTGGAAAAGCTTTAAGGTTCGATACCGAAAAAGGTATCTTTGAATCTTCTGGAAATAATGACATGTCTGATGAAACAAAAAATAATTCTAACAATAAAAAGTTGGATTCAAAATCTCAAAGTTTTTTAAATACTTTAAACAGAATACTTAAACTCGATGAAAAGCAAATAAAATCAATTGAAAATATTTTGATTGAGAGAAGTAGAGAGTTAGAAAAAGTAAAAAGATCCTCAATAAAAGGTTATGAGATAAAGAAAAAATTAAATGAAATATTTAATTCCTATAATAAAGATATAATGAATTATCTAAATTCAAACCAAAAGAAGAAGTTTGAAAAACTTATAAAATTGAAATAGCTACAATTGTGGTCAGATCATAAAATTTAAAATATTGAATGTATAAGTTGTTAACGAAAAAACATATAGGTGTAAAATATGGATATGGAAAAGATTTTTATAAAAGGATCCTATTAAGATCGATTCACTGTTATGCCTGTGCTTATCCAATTGATGAAGCTGAAAAAGAGTGTCCCGGTTGCGGAATGAAAAAAATATTAAGATAAAATTTCAATAGACTTATTCAATGGCCTTTTTATTTTGACCATGATATACAAATAAAGTAAAATTTATATATGCTGAAAATATTGAAAAAGCTTATGCTTTTCTTGGGAATGTTAATTATTTCCTATATTATAAGTGTATTAATAACTGTATTAATAACTTATTTCTTTTTCCCTGATGCAAAAATAAAACTTGAGGTCGTTCTATTTGTTTATGGTGCTATTATACCCATAATCTCAATTATTAGTGCAATTTTTTTTACAAAAAAGATCACTGTTTGACTATCTCAACACGTCTATTAAACTTTCGTCCACTTTCACTATCGTTTGAAAATACAGGACAAAGAGGTCCAACGCCATATCCTTTAAGAATAGATGCATCGATTCCATAGTCGTTTACAAGTTTATCTCTTACAGATTTTGCTCTGTTTTCGGATAGTTTCATATTCATGTCAAAACCACCACGGTTGTCTGTATGACCTACTATATAAAACTTAGTATCGTTTGTACTTTTTATATATTTTGCGATTATATCTAAAGTCTCTTTTGATGAAGGGAGTATCTGATAACTGCCTGTATCAAAATAAATTCCGTATATCTCCATCTTACCTTTTTCGTTTATTGCAATAGTTATAGCATCAGAAGTAATAACTTCTGGTAGCTCAGCATCTGTCTCGATTATATCTATTCTGTAATCCGGTGATTTACCCCATCCAATTACTGTGTTTAAGACAACATATATTTCTTTGTTTGGATAAGCTTTTTTGAAAACAGCATAATACTGTGATGAGGGAGAACCGTTTTTAAAAGGAATAGAGCAACCATAATTAGGATCACTATCAAACGGATTTGTATCGTATATTTCTTCCTGAAAATCTTCACCTAGTTCGTAGCCACCACCTTTAAATAATACTTCATAGCCTTCGCTTTCAAGTTGTTTTAAATAACTTTTATAGATCGCATAGGTGGATTGATTATCGACTTTATAGTAGGTCCTTGCAACACTTCCTTCGATCTTTTCTACTTTTTCAAATTCTTCTTTGTCATTAAGAGGAGATAATACAAGATTATATGGAGCTAGCTGAACGATTTCTCTATGAGAAACATAAGAACCTTTGATCATACCGACTGGAAGTTCTTTTTCACCGGGTTTTGTATCTGATACTACAGCCGGTCCACTGGAACCGGATTCAATAATGTCAAGTCTGTAAGCTGGATTTTTACTCCAACCTTGTATGATATTTATAGTTGCATAGATGTCTTTTCCTTTTTCTTTCTTCTTTGCAGCAATATAATATTGGGTATCCTCATTTGATGATTTAAAAGGAACCGAATATTCATAATTTTTGTCATAATCCCAAGGATTTCTGTAATAAAGGTTATCCTGAAAATCACCACCAAGCTCATCAGCATGTCCTTTAAAAAGAATCTCAAAACCTTCTTCGCGGATTCTTTCCATATACATATCGTATAGATCTTTTGTTGTCTTTTCCGGAACATAAGCAGCGGTTCTAATAACTTTTCCGTCTATTTCTTTTATAGTTTCAAACTTGTCATCTTTTTCTGGTGAAAGAATAAGGTCATACTTTGCAAGATCTACCGATTCCTGAACTATGAAATCAGAATTCTCAATGACCCCAAGCGGAATATTTGTTTTTATCTCGCCGGCAAAAGAAAACACCGCACAGGCTATTAATAGAATAAATAAGAAAGTTTTTTTCATTTTGTCCCCCCGTTATTATTAATCATATATATTTTAACATATATGATATAATATTTTTATGAAAAATCAGATGACTTTTAAAAAAATAGGAACGATTTATTCGCCTTTTAAAGAAAGAGCTGGTATGCCTATTCAACCGGTCGGCTCTAAAGAGTCTGGAAAAGTTGTAGTGGATAAAGAATTTCAGGATGGTTTAAAAGACCTTGATGGATTTTCTTATATAATTTTAATATATCATTTTGATAGATCAGGTGAACACGAACTTCTTGTAAGACCTTTCATGGATGAAAGGGAAAGGGGAGTGTTCGCAACAAGAAGCCCGAAAAGACCAAATAATATTGGAATCTCTGTCGTCAAGCTCGAGAAGATAGAAGAAAACATACTACATGTATACGGAATAGATGTACTTGATAAGACGCCACTTATTGATATCAAACCTTATATACCTCAATTTGAACCACAGGATGATGATATAAAGACAGGCTGGATGAAAAAGTCGCGAAAACATGTATCGACAAAAAAATCTGACGGAAGATTTTTATAAAATCTGGATTTTGGGATGAAGCTGGATTTTGGATTTTGGGAAAATCAGAACAAACCCCAAACCCCTAAATCCTAATTACTGTTTTTAAAAGTCCAAAGTACTAGAATACCAAACTACCGGATTACAGATATTAAAAGTTAATATCTCTGCCGATAATATCTCTATGAAAGAGATCCGTTTACGGTTTTTATATATATTTATTGCAGTATTTGTATTTTCCTTTGTTCTTGTGCTGTTTGGAATGAGTTCTCAGAAAGAGACAATAAACCCGATAAATCTGCCATTTTTACTTTTTCTAAAGTATACTATTCTTGGATTTTTCTGGGGATCTCTGATCACACTTATAATAAGAATGTTTCCAGCAGAAAAGGTCAAGGTCCTAATTCAAAGATATGCATATATATTTCTCGTGATCTTTATTGTTTCAGGTATGTTTACATTTGTATTTAACCTGTATTCGGGTTTTTTCAATGATCATACTTTGAAGCTTCTTTCTAATCTTGAAGAATCACTTTCGCTTCTGACTTTTTTCCTGGGCTTCTTTCTATATGTACTTGCCAGTTTTTTTTCTGTTCTCCCGAAAAGAATATTTTTTCCGGCATCATTTTTTCTTTTATTTACTATGGTTTCAACATTGCTTTTTAGAATCCTTCAGACAAATCTATTAACGTTTATTCATTCACTTGGATGGTATATATTTATAAGACTGATCTTTGCACTTATGCAGATATTTCTAGGTCTGTATGCTTTTAAGTCATTAAGAAGGATGGATCTTCGAAAATCCAGACTATTTAATCCGGTCAGATTTTTAACTCTGCTTCTTTTTAACATAATAATAACTGTTACTATCTCTTTTACTATACTTTTCTTCCTTCTTTACTCATCAGTAAACAATCTTTCAAACGGATATCTTACAGTTGTCATGCCTTCGTTTTCGGATGTTACATCTTTTAAGGTATTTCCGAAAGTAAAACTCGTTGAGAAGATCTATTCTAAAGATGGAAAAGATGTTCATCTGGTTGGGGTATTTGATATGGGTAGGGAAGAGCTTTATGGTGAACTTATCAGTGGTTATGATAGTAAAAACACAGTACTTCTCAGAGAAATAATAACGGATTCGTCTAATATACTGAATGTATCAGACACACTTCAGAATGTTTTTAGAGAGGTTGGAATAATAAAAAATAAGGATAAAAAGAAAATACCAGTAAATGTGGTCGAAGCAAAACTGGATGTAACAAAACTCAACGAAACCACAACCACTACACTTAGAAATCTTCTTGCACTTTTTGAACCTTCCAACTTCAAGGTGTTTTTCCAGAAACTTGTGGGAATAGTCAAAGATATTTTAAAATATATAAAAAATACAGCAAAAGATTTTTACTCTTTGAAAGAGACTGGAATAGGACAGAATTATAAAGTCCTTCAGAATGTACTTAAAGATGAAGAAAAATGGAAAAAATGTTCACAGGATATCAAGAGACTTCCAGATATGAGAAATCAGGTACTTATTGAAAAGACTGAAAAATTAAAAGATGATTATAAGGATCTTGTTATTTTAGGTGGAAATGAGAAACTGGAAGCGGAACTTGTAAATAACGGCTATAAGCTAACAAAAAGAAATGTACACCCTTTCCCTTTCTCAAACTATAAAAACTACTTTAAAGAGCGTTTAAATATAACCTGGGTGCTTGTGAAAGAGATATATCAATTTATCAAAAAAAATACCTTCGATGAATTTTTGAATATTTTCAAAAAAAAGTAATCCATTTTGAAATTATTAATATTTGATTTATTTTTTTTAAGGGATATAATGAATAGTTATAAATTTTAAGGATGGAAAAACTATGAAAAAATATTTACTAATTCAAATCGCTATTCTATTGATGGTTTCTATAAGTATATTTGCCAATACACTTAACTTTAACGATATATACTCACTTGATGATCAGGATATGCTTAAAGTGATTTATAATATGCCAACAGAAGAAAAAGATCTTCTTAATAAAAAGATAGTTGATTATCTTTATGATTTTGAAAATATCTTTTAAATAATAGATATAAGTACTTCGTATAAACAAATAAGTGCCTTGAAAGATTATCACAAACTTATAAAATTTCTTTATTTTCAGAATACTCTTTCGGATGTGTTGTTTCAGATAAGCGAAAATGACATAGAATTAGTCAGACTCATTAGATCATATGGAGTAATTTCCGATTTCAAAGAAAAGTTTAAACTGATAATAAGCGATTATGCAAAAGATGATATTTTTCTTGAACTTATAACAGAGAAGAGATTCAAAACTACATCAGAGGGAACTGTAATAGATCTTAAGACTAAACTTGAATGGTTGGAAGGTCCTGACGAACCAACTAGCTGGGAAATGGCAGAAGCCTGGGTTGATTCTCTTGGTGGAGAATGGAGATTACCTACTACTGATGAACTTTGCACTTTGTATCTCCCACATTCTAAAAGAAAAGGTGTTTATGGATATCCTCTTTGTATTGATTTTTCTTTTAAGACCGAAAGTGCATACTCTAGATGGTCTACAAGAAGGAACAGTAATTCTGCATGGATCTTCGATTATGAAAGAGGTTATTATCATTTTCTTGAACTTTGGGTAAAGGGAAGTTATGACCGAGCTATAGCTGTTAGATTTTCAACAAGTTCTTGACTTGTGACGGTTTGGTTAGATGAATGAAGTTTATATCTGAATCTTTAAGTTCGTTTTTTAGATTAGAGTAGAATCTTTTTCGTCTTTTAAAATTGCTTATCATCCATAAGATTATTGATTCTTTATCTAAAAATGTTTTTATTAGACTCTCTCTATTTCCATTACAACATTCTTCTTTTAGAAAGACTCTCCTGAAAGTCCTGTAAAAAAGTCTGGATAGAACTGTAAGAAAATAATAATCAAGCCAGATTATGGTATCGCATTTTTGGTGAATAAGAGTCTGTATATTTGAATAGTTCCCGCTTATTATCCATGAATCTTTATTGTTTAACTTTTCTTCGACAACCTTATACAATCTTTCTTTTCCAATGTGATTCCAACCAGGCAACCAAAAAAGATCATCGAGTTCAATATGTTCTATATTTAGTTTTTTAGATAACTTATAAGAAAGAGTACTTTTACCGCAGCCGCAGCTACCTACAATATGAATCCTTGAGGATCTATTATTCAAAATGTTCTCCTTTAAAAGTATTAAGTGAAAAAAGAAAATTATAATTTATTTTCTTTTCTAATCTGTTCTAATTCCTGAGATTCAAGTTCACCAGTTGATATTATTTCCAGGATCAGTTCACTTTTAGCTTCACAGTATTTATCAACATTATCTGGAAATTTTTTGGCAAGTCTCTTTTTCAGGTCAGCATATCTTTCCCTTAAATTATCATCAAATCTAAGAGTATCTCTTAATATTATATGATTCTTAAAAGCGATACTATCTTCAAGTACTACATATAGATTATGTCTTGGAAGTTTAAGATCGCCTTGATATCTGAAAGCGTCTCTGCCTGTAATGCCAAGATCACCTCGATGTTCATAACCAAGTTCGGATAAAGCTTTGATATATTCATTTACCTTTTCTTTTGAAATTGCAACGATATCCATATCTATCACTGGTTTTGCTGCAAGTCCTGGTACAGATGTGCTGCCAACATGTTCGATCCTTGCACCTTTAAGGATCTTGTTTTGTCTTATAAAAAGACAAAGATAGATGAAATACTTTTCCCAATCAGGATCATGATCCACAACGATCACATCACTCATATCGACCTCCTTTTTTTTATATAACGAATAGAAGGATAGAAACGTTGTATGATAAAAGATATTTAAGACCTTCCAACCAAAAACAACTAACTACAAACAGAATTTACTTTTTTCAAAAATGAATCAATATATTTTTTGTCAGCATTTTTTTTGCCTATCTCTTTTGCTTTTTCATTAACTTTCTCAAAAGCTCTGGTGCTAAGATTTCTTGATATCTTATAAGCAACTGGTTCAGATAAAAGCAGAAAAAGATTAGCTATTTCGGTTATATCTGTTCCGCGGAGTGCTTCCTGGATTGTGTCATTATCAAGTCTCATAATTTCATTGATATTTTTGATCATAATTTATACCTTTAAAGAATAAATAATCACTTTGTATTCGTATTCAAGTTTTATATTATCTTTCATCTTCTCTTTTCCAAAGAAAGTCCACATAAGAGCTTTAGATTCTTTAAGAGAATCAAACCTAAAACTTGTTTTGATCATTTCACTTGAAAAACCATTTTTCTCATAAAACTCTTTATCTGAAGAAATACAGGAATCAGCAAAGCTACAAAATTCATCCTCACCTGCATTATCTACAACTATTATTAAACCATCTTTCTTTACGACTCTTTTAACTTCCGCAAGACCTTTGGTCTTATCCACACCAGGTAAAAAATAAGCCCAGGTTGAATAAGCAGCATCAAAATAATTATCGTGAAATGGCATCTTTTCGGCAGTTCCCCATACCCAGTTAACCGGTAAATCAAAGTTTGGCATGGTTGTTGAAGGCTCAACACAAGTCATTATTCTGTCTTTAGTTAATCTGGAAGCTGTATAACCGTTTCCGGCTCCTATATCTACAACTCTTCCATTTGGCAATAATTCATCAAGTCTTTTAATAACAAGAGCATCTCTATCCATTGCTTTTCGTTCTATTTCAAACAGGTCTTTATGATCACTTCCATAAAAGTGAATATAATCTTCGTTTTTTATTTTTTTCATGGAATAATCTCCTTTGTTTATAATTCATTATAACAAACGAAAGAGTATAGAAAAGTGTTGGAAGATTAAACGATTACTGTAGTGAAGATAGAAAGGATTATAAGTTATTTCTTTTTTTTAAGTACTCGAGTATTGGCTTTTGGTACCCAACCTTTTTCTTTTTCCTTGTTTGAGCAGTAATACCATCCGGCGGCTTCAGTTAAAATAGTTAACTTATCACCCTGTTTTACTGTAAGTTCAGTAGCATCGTAATCTTGTTTTAAAGTTGCGTTTCCGCCATCGATCTTTATGTATACTTCAGGGATCCAACCTCTAGCACCGTCTTCGTTTCTTATGCACCATTTCCAGCCTTTCCATTCTGCTTTTTTTCTTTTCATTTTAAAAGTATCGCCCTCTTTGGCAATTAATGGCTCAGGATATGCACATTTATAATCTCTAATTACTCTGACTTTCATACTGCTATTATAACATCGTTTTTTAAAATGACAATAAAGGTACTAAGGTACTGTAAAAATATTTTTTCTTGTATCCCTTGACTTAAATGTAAATTTTGGTAAAATTTATTACACAAACAGGTTCCTCCGTAGCTCAATGGTAGAGCAATCGGCTGTTAACCGATAGGTTGTAGGTTCAAGTCCTACCGGGGGAGCCATTTTTTATTTCTACGCAAGTTGAAATAAAAAATAAATCTTCAAAAAATTAAAATCCCCCTGAATCTATCTTTTTTTCATTTTTTAAAACTAATATTGAAAAAGGGAGGAGATACCTTTCAACAAGAGGTTCAATATAGCCATAGCTATGTCGAGTAAAGCGGAGTTGAAATAGAGCAAAAATAGTATTAAGATATTTATTATAATCTCTTTTTGAAAGGTATAAAACAATGTTTGAAATCGAACTCAATAATATGATTAAACAAAACCCTGATGTAAGTAATGAGGATATTAAAAACTATATCAAGGAAAAAGTCTCAAGATTCGCAAGATTCAATGTTGAATTTGACGAAGAAGATTCATTTATGATCAAAGGTGAGATAACTTCAAAAGATCTATGGGTGCTTAAAAAATTTGAAGCTAATGTTTATCTTAGAAACGTTAATGACCTTATTGATATCGATGTAGATATTGCACCTCAGTTCAGTGAGATAGTCTGGGTAGGAATAATTATCGGAATCCTTTCAGGTGGAGTAATCCTAGCTATTGTTTTACTTTTATTATTTGTCGAATGGAATAAGATTAAGCAGCTTTTCAAGGGAGTAATGAAGAGTCTTAAGAGTAAATATAGCTGAAAAACGGTGAATTGTGAGAAGTGAGTGGTGAATGGATTAAAAGCAGAAGTTCCCCACTCCCAATTTTCAACTTTATAAATTTGTATTTTCTTTCAGAAAAAGGTTTTTAACACAACCGAAGGTTGTCATCAGCAATAGAATAGTTGCTCATCCCGAACAAAGTGAGGCATCATGAACAGAGTTCATCATCTTCATAAAATTGAATTATATTTTCTTATATTTTTAATCAGTATAATTCAAAATATATATCGAAAACAGATTCATTTTGAAAGATACAAAAGCACCGGGAAATGGTCTGAACCTATGGGTTCAAGAACTTTTCTATCCAATACTTTTATTTCCGGGCTAATAAAAAAGTGATCAAGACATATTCTGAAAATCGGGGTGAAGGTTGGCCATGAATTTTGAAGACCGAAACCTTTTCTTGAATACTTAAGAGAAGTATTTTTTATAAATCTTTTAAAGTAAGATGAATAACTCGTAAGATTAAAATCGCCTGCAATAATTATTCTATTATTATTAGTTTTGACTATATGAGTAAGTTCCTGAAGTTGAGCAGTTCGATTATCAAACATAGTTTTTGTCTCAGGTGATGCAAGATGAGTAAAATATATAGAATAGTCATTATTATCAAACTTAAAATCAGCATTAATAATAGGTGTTGAAGTTTTTTTGAGGTATAAATCTTTTACTTTTATATCGATTTTTGAAAAGATGCCTACTCCAAAGAAATCATTTCTAGGAATAAGTTTTTTTAATTTATAGTCTGTTAACTCTTTTGAAAAATATGTTGCTGCATCAGGACATAATTCGTTTATAAGGAAAATATCAGGTTTATATTTATCTAAAAGTCTTTTAACTGAAGGATAATCTTTATTATCTCTATATATATTAAGCTGAATTATTGATAAAGAATTCTTCTTTGAATCTTCTGTAAAATTATCATGAGAAAAATATAAAGGTATTATCTGATATAGATTTAAAAGCATTATAAAAAGGCTTATTAAAGCTGTTTTTTTATATTTGTTGGATGTAAAAAGCAGACAGATAAATTGAATTATAAAGAACTGAAAAGCAAAATTACAGATTATATCTGCATAATAATTAAAACCACTTAAAAGTGAGATAATTGTAAAAACATTTGCTGATATCAAAGGAATAAGTAGTAGTTTTAAAATTATATTCTTTTTCATTTTATACCCTCTTGGAAATATATTTTACCCCAGTTACAACAAAAATGCATTAATATTAGTTATAATAGAAAAG
>PKTG01000005.1 GCA_002869225.1 Candidatus Muiribacterium halophilum
ATTATTTCATTATCAACTTTTTATTAATGTTTTCAATAAGGGAATATTACAATATTTAACTATATCTTTCAAAATAATAACTAACTTTATTTTATATTGCGGGTCCTGCTCCCTGCAACGTTCTCAAAATATCCCCAATGAAACAGAACCAGAATTTTGAGAATCTTTTTCCGGCACCACCCACGATCAAAATTTCTACTCTTATCCCTCTTAGATATATCTTTTAGTTTTATACAGATATTACAGGTTAAATATTGTGTGGGCGAGAGGGCTTAGTTGAAAATTTTGATTAGGGTTATGATGGAAACAATTTGGATGAGAGTTATTATGATTATCAGCCCGAATGCTTTAGGACCCTGTTTGAGTAAAGGTTTCAGGTGTATCTTTAATCCAATGGCTGCCATAGCTAATAGAAGTAGTATGTTTGCAGCTTTTTTAAGATGTATTATATAAATATTATCAACTGCAAAGAAGCTACCTGTTATTGCAAAAAAGACAAATCCAATAATATACAAAGGAACATAACTGAGTATTCCCTTTTTTGAATCTTCTGATTTAAAAAATATTGAAAGACCGATTGCAATTGGTCCTATCATCAATACTCTTATCATCTTGATCAGAACAGAATTGTTCCCTATGATATTTGATAGAGAGTATCCAGCTGCAGCAACCTGACCAATCGCCTGAAGAGATCCACCTATTAGCATAGAAGTGCTTTTTTCTGTAAAGGCAAAATGTAAACTGATTAAAGGAATAAGAAAGATACCTATTGTACCGGCAAGATTAACAGCTGATATTGCTACACCTATTTCAGATTCTTTTGATCTAATAGAAGGAGCGCTTGCAATAATAGCTGATGAACCACATACTGAATTTCCGATTCCTAAAAGTAAAGAGAACCTTTTAGAAAGTCCTAAAGCCTTCCCTATTATTATGGAACTTATTATTCCAATAAACATAGCAGGTATGACCACAAAAAATGCTTTTGAACCGAGTGCTGTCAAAGTCTTGATCTGAAGCTCAAGCCCCAGCAATGCAATAGCAAAAGGAAGTACTTTCTTTTCTATAAGGTTTATTCCATTTTTTGCTGAAGACCTTAAATTATTTGATAAAAGATTACCAATGATTATACCGGATATTATCGCAAGACAGATGGCTCCTGGTCCTTTTATATAAAAACTTAGAAATTCTCCTAAGATAGCTGTGATCACACACAATATTATCCCGTATATATACTTTTTCATATTTTAATCCTTTTTTCTTTTATAATATTATTGCAATATATATAAGTCAAATATATTATTTATATACGAAACATAAAAAAAATTTATATAAAGGTGAAAATATATGAATATTACCTTAAGACATCTTGAGTGTTTTGTTGAGACTGTAAAATGTAATGGAGTCTCAAAAGCATCTGAAAAACTTTTGATATCACAATCAGCTGTAAGCATATCCTTAAATGCTCTTGAAAAGATCATAGGAGAAAGACTATTTGATAGAAGTGGTAGACAACTTATATTAAACGATGTCGGAAGAGTCTTCTATTCAAAAGCTGTTGAGATACTCGAAAGAGCTTTTGAGCTTGAGAATATGTTCTCAAATTTTTCAGCAAACTCGGGAATTAAGAGCATAATAAGGTTAGGAGCCAGTTCAACAATTGGAAATTATGTAATACCAGATATTCTTCTTGATTTTTTTAAAAAACATGATGATATCAGGATCAATATGACTGTTGGAAATACAGAGCAGATAATAGAAAATATACTGAATAATGATATAGATATTGGTTTTATAGAAGGTCTTTGTTTTAATGAGAACATAGATGTTCGTATATGGATGGAAGATGAGCTTGTTGTGTTCGCAAACAAAAATCTTATAAAGAAAATGAACATAAAGAAAACAGAGGATCTCAAAGATATTCCCTGGATACTTAGAGAGAAAGGTTCTGGAACAAGAGATATATTCGAACGCGAGTTTCCAATAAATATTGGTGAGCTTAATGTGCTTAGCGAACTTGGTCATTCCGAGGCTGTAAAAAAAGCAGTAAAGAATAATATGGGAATAAGTTGTCTTTCGAGTCTTGTTGTCAAGGATGAGATAAAGGATGGATTGCTTGGAGTAATAGATATTCCGGATGTTGATATAAAAAGAAATTTTTATCTTATTATAAGAAAAGACAAATACAAAAGTGAGAATCTTAAAAAATTTATAAAATACTCAACATCACCGACGAATTCCTAATCCGCAGTTCAATATTAATGTCAGCTTGGAAAGTCAGTTAGGAATTTAGTAAAAATTTTTAATTGGGAGCGGTGACGTTGTAGTTTAAATATTACTCGCTATTTTTAACTTTAATAAAATGAATGCAATAAATTTTCAAAAACGTAAAGCTAGGATGGCCTTTAGTTTTGGAAAATAACGATTAAAAACAGGAGGTTTTTAAGAAGTGGTTATAAATGAATGAGAACAGAGGTAAGAAGGTTAATCATACTGGAGCAATGTGAGTTGCTACGAAATGCCAACGGAATGCTTTTATGAAGTTACTGCATAGAGTAGTGAGTCAGCATTGCGCAATTGATGCTTCTAACCTTCTTTATATGATTAATATAGATATTAAAAAATTGAAGTATAATTTGTTATTGAATATTTATATTTAAAAGGTAAAAATTAAGATTAGTACAAGGTTCTTAAAATGTTTTTTTAAAAATTATTTGATTTTAACCTATTCTCATGATATATTTTTATGACATTAATATAGAGAATTACTTGTGGGAGGCACATAAATGGCTGAAGAAACTAAAAAAGGTAGAACACCAGAAGAAAAAAGAATGATCCAGAACAAAAAAAGAAATCTAAGAAATAACAAACTTAGAAAATCTATGAGAACTGAGATCAAAAAATTTGAACAGGCAGTTGAAGGTGAAAAGGTTGCAGATAATGCACAGGATCTTTTAAAGAATGCTAATAAGAAGATCGACAAGATGGTAACTAAAGGTATCGTTCACAAAAACGCTGCTGCTAGAAAGAAATCAAGACTTACAAGAAGACTTAATAAACTTTATAAGTAATAACGATCATAGATCGGGTTAAGCATCTCCGATGCTGATGACAACCTTTGGTTGTGTATTCATCTTCGATGAAATGCTTTACTTCGTAAAGAGTTTAAAAAAGCCCTTTATTTAAGGGCTTTTTTATTATTCCTGGGTTCC
>PKTG01000038.1:0-8000 GCA_002869225.1 Candidatus Muiribacterium halophilum
CTTTTTGATTACAGCATCTTTATTATTAAAATATTTCAAAAGTTTTTCAACTGCAATACAGACATCGTTTATATCCTTATCCGTCATCGTAGGATAAAGAGGCAGTGATACTTCTTTACAGTACTCCTGAAAAGCAACAGGAAAAGAATCTTCTGAAAACGAATATTTACTCTTATAATAAGGTTGAATATGAAGCGGAATAAAATGAACACTAGCTCCTATATTTTCTGCATTTAGAGCATCAATAAACTCTTTTCTACTAACCTGAAGTTTGGAAAAATCTATTCTTAAAGGATATAGATGATAAGCATGTTTCGAATTTTCATCTATATATGGGACCTGACAGACTTCATTTTTAGAAAAGATATCGTTATATTTCAGAAATATTCTTTCTCTTTTTTTATGATTTTCTTCTAACTTTCTTAATTGATGTAATCCAAGTGATGATAAGATATCCGTCTGATTGTATTTATAACCACAATCAACAACCTCATAATACCAGCTTCCACCTTTTTCATATCTTTTCCATGCATCCTTACTTATCCCATGAAGAGACATTATTCTCATTCTTTCAGCAAGTTCATCACTTTGAGTGGTTATCATGCCACCTTCACCACAACAAAGGTTTTTGGTCGCATAAAAAGAAAAGCACGTTATATCACCTATAGTACCTATCTTAGCGTGATTATAGTTTGCCTCGGTTGCGTGAGCTGCATCTTCTATAACAAACAAAGCATTATCTCTTGCTATTTTCATAATATTTGACATATCACATGGAAGACCCGCAAAATGAACCGGTATTATCGCTTTTGTATCAGGAGTTATTTTCTGTATTATTTTTTCTGGATCTATATTCATCGTTATGGGATCGATATCAGCAAATACTACTTTGGCACCGAGTTCTTCAACCACGTTTGCTGTTGAGCAAAAAGTATAAGGAGAAGTTATCACTTCATCCCCGGGACCTACTCCAACAGCTTCAAGTGCAAGATGAAGTGCAGCAGTACATGAGTTTACCGCAACTGCGTTTCTCACACCAATATATGAAGCAAATTCCTCTTCGAACTTCTTAGTCTTTGGCCCCGTAGTTAGCCAACCTGACCTTATTGTATCTATTACCTCTTCTATCTCCTCGTTATCCACAGCTGGAGTATTATATGAAAGAAAATCATCTCTTACTGGTTCACCATCGTGCATTGCTATATTCATAAAATTACCTCGTTCTTGTTCACAAAACGAACAACCGTTGGAACGTTATTTTGTTATTGCGTTAAAACGTAAATGGTAGTAAAACTTTTCCTTTTGTGTAATCAAGTATACTACTTTGTTTCCCGGAATCAAGTATATCTATATAAGAAGCTTCGATTTTTTTATCACTTCCACCACCAAACAGCCATTCTGATGAATCTTTTGATATATCTCTGACCCTTGTCTCGTTCATACCATCCTGACCACTTACTCCAACTATGAATCCACATTCTCTAAGATCGGTGTCAAAATAAGATCTGTCTACTCTTATTATTAGTTGATGTGAAACACTATCTTTGAATATTTTTAAAGCATTTATTCTTGCTGTATCATGCTTTCCTTTTTTCAGCATATACTGTTTCCAACCTTCTACACTAATAAAATAATCCCATCTTCCTCGAGTTGAAGCGTTTCTTCCTGCTGGAAGAGGATCCGCATTAGACGATTCTAAACTGCTCGATATTATAATATCAACAACCTGAGTAGAGATTCCTGCAGGTCCATTCCACGGATTATCAAGATCTTCAAGACTGACAATAAAATAATAATACTGATCATCCTTTCCTATCTTAAGATAATCAAGATCGAACATCCCCTTTTTAAAGACTTCGTTTGTCGGATATGTAAATTTTCCATTTCCATTGTCATCGCCTTTTTTATCATAAAACTCTCTAATGATATTTACTGAGGAAAGCACACTGTAATCCGGTCTTATATAGCCTGATTCAGGTATCTTTACAGTCCTTTTTCCTTCTTTATATTCTATATAAAATCTTTCGAGACCATCCTTTATCCTGATCTCGACATCCCTTCCTCTTATAGCATGTTCAAGTTCTCTTATCTTCGTTTTAAGTGCATCGGAAACAATATATATATTTTCAAGGTCCTTCTCAGAATAAGATCTTATAAATAAATATAGATCGTTACCATAAGTAGTGTATTTTACAAACTCGACTCCAGCATCACTTTTTTTCATGACACCGGTATTGGATGTATCCTGATAAGATCCAGCCTTGTCCCAGTTTACATCCATGATACCATCAAGATCTGGTTTAAAATAACCCTTCATACTCTGATCATTCTGTTTTTTTGCTGCTATTATAGGAATATCAAGATAATCTGGATAATCTTTACCTGTTAATTTGTATATCTTTTTCAAAGTATCTCTGAACATCTTATCGAAAAAGCTATCGTTTGCACTTTCCTGATCCTTACCATACCACCAGAACCAGTCTGATCCTTCAGCTTTCATAATAAGATCTCTAGCCTTTATCCTTTCTTTTGGTGTCAGATGAGCAGAGTTTTTATCAAAATATTTTCTGCATCTTGCAAGATAAGTCCATGCAAGGTTTTCCTCATCCTCTCCTATCCATGTAGTAAAATCAGCGTTTATCCAGGAGCCAGGCCAAAGAGTATTTATCGTCTGCTTATTAAATTCGCCGCTCAGGTAATCGCTTACTCTAACAGTATTTAAAGATTTATCCTCTTCTAAAAAACTATATAATCTTCTGAAAAATTCTTTTCCATCGTTCGGATAATTTTCCCAGGCATTTTCCCCATCAAGTATTATAGGAAGTATAAATCTACACTTTTCAGGAAGTCTTTCCTTCACCTTATATATATAATTTTTAATATTTTCAACAGCGTCTTCAGCTGACATCTTTGCATATTCAAAACCAAGCCTATCAGAAAGTAGTCTATCCCTGAAAAGAATATAAACAGGACCATATAAGGTCTTATATTCATAAGGTTTACATATAAGTTCAGGATTAAGAGGAATACCATCTGAATCTCTTTTCAGGGTTTTAGATAAGGTCTTTTCAATGATTCCCTGATCTGTAGCTATCCATTTCACGCTGTTTCTTGCAAATATTGGAAGCACACTCTCAGATACAGAACCTTCTCCCGGCCACATCCCGGCTGGTTTCTTGCCGAAAATATCCTGATAATATCTTACAGCCTTACTTACCTGAAGTTCAGCATCACCAGGATATCTGTATCTTTCGCCAGTCTCTAGACCTGTAAAAGACTCTTTAGCAACATCTGAATCATAAATAAGCGGAAGTATAGGATGATAAAAAGGTGTAGTCATTACCTCTATCTTACCCTGTCTTTGAAGTCTTGCATGAATTGGTATTACATCATCCATTATTGTCTTTTATATATAAACTATTCTATCTATATCATCCTTGGTAAAGTTTCTGTTTTTTTCATAAATATCCTGTAAAAGTGTCCTGTATGAAGGATCGATCCAGGAAAGAGTGAAATGCCCCAGGATATCTCTGTATTGTTGTGCGGTAAAAATATTGGTGATCTTTTTATCAACTACGCCGTTTTTCTCACCTCTTTTCTTTAAAAGAGCATAGTATTCAGGATTTTTTTTGATAACCGTTTCCCAGTTAATATCAAAACCTCTTTCAAGAATATATTTCTTATCCTCATAGGTCAGTTTCAAAGGGTCTTTTTCAAGAAGAATCAGAAATCTGTCTTTTGCATGATTATCAGTATAATCCTTTATCTGCTGCATCAAAGCAGGAACAAGATTTATATTTAATTTTAAACTCTTATAATCCTCGACGATCTGAGCCATATCAAGATAATCTTTTGTACAGTGTAGTCTGACCCATGGTGCCTGATAGATTCCATCCATCTTATAATCAGGTTGATGTTGATGCCATATTATAGCTATATCAAGTTGATTAGCATAAGAAAAGATTGAAAAAGTTATGATAAAAACTAAAAGTACGAATTTATGATTTTTCATGTTTGTCTCCTGTTTGTCCAGTATGATTAATACAGTTTACAGCAAAATCTATAAGATTATCAATAAACAAAAAATTAATAGGTTTTGATCTTAATTAAAACTCTATTTAAGATAATTACGAAGGAAAAATAATCATCTACTCCAGTTCTACTTACACTTCAACGCGAGAACACTTTGGGTAAGCGTTTCTGTGCAAGTTTCCCTGTATTAGCTGATAAACCTTCTTTTCTCTGCTCTCATTCATTATTATGAGCTTTGTCTTAATTTTTTACAAAAAAAGAAAAAGAGAATTTGGGAAATCAGTCCGAAACTTGTTTACAGCGTAAACAATAACAAGTTTTCATAATGTTGAAAGTTATGATTAATTATCTCAATTCATAGAAGCATTAGTCAAGAATAAGATTTTTTTAGAGATTTTTGCAGGCATAGCCTAAAGCTACGTCAAAAAAAGATCTTGAAAAAGATTGTCTTGAATATTGTTTCCCGTTGGGCTTTGTAAAAACTTTTTTAGAATAATCCATTTATCTTTATTGAATCTATATAAAAAATTTTTAGTTTTTACAAAAGCTATGATTGAGAAAGGTGATTATAGCTTTCAACTACTTTACTAATCCGTTTTTTAGAAGCCAATCTATATTGATACTTTTACCTTTTATTGATTTTTCTTCTGCTATCTTTTGATAATAGATCTTCTCAAAACCTTCTTTTCTTAGAACCTCTGTCATCCTGCGAACATCCTCAACATCTCTGTTTGTCTCTTTTGCAGTCTTTTCACTAGGCCATCCTCTGAGCATATTCTTCCAAAGATTATCAATACAACCAGAAGTCCAAGGTCTAAGTGGTTTTAGATCTACTTTAGTTGTTGTCTTTTTTTTATTATCAACAAAATTTATTTTATAAAGTTTTTTACAGATATCTCTAGTACAGACAAACTCTGATCCTTCATCTATTTCTGGAATAAATTCTCCACAAATCTTACAAAAAGCTTCCATGATACCTCCTGGTAAAGTTGAACACTATGTTCAATCATTAAATATATAGTGAAAATATCAGTTTTTGTCAAGTGGCTTTTTATTCCGAAAGAGCACGATAATTCGATAAACAAAAAATTATCGATAAGCGTAATGGGTGATGGGTAAGACCAAATAGTATGATAAGAGCGGAATTTGGGATAAAGAGTGAATGGTAAAAAGTGAGAAGAAACAACGTAAAGCGTAAAGGGTAAAGCGAAACGGGTAGAACTGAGTCAATACAGGTTATTTGGCTAAAGCCAAAATGTTTTTTCAGCGAAAAAAATGATGAGCTAAAGCTCATATGCTTTCCTATGGAAAGTGTTTCGGTTAGATTAAAATAATTTATTACTGAAACTTTCGTAAACAAGGACATCCGGGAAATAGCAAATTGAAAATCAATCCGACCCTAACCCCTAAAGCCTAATTCCTAACCCCTGCTCTTAATAATTTGAAATTTGCTATTTGACGGATGTATAATAAATGCATGTCGATAGATAAGATGCTTAGCGAAAAATTATATAATCCTTCAAAAGCTGTCCGTTTTGAAGCCTTGAAGAATCTTGTTAAGAGAAACAAGATGAACACCTCAAGCCTGCTCAGAAAATTCCTTCTTTTCGAAAAAGACAAAGAACTCATCTTTTATGCAAGAAAAAGTCTTGACATTTTATCAAAAAACCTTAGAAAGAAAATAACTCCCTTTGATATAACAGATCACGAGTTTATTCAAGCGTTATATTCAAACGATAACGCCGCTAAGATAGATACCATGCAAAAAATAATTAAATTAAGGAAAAAGAAGTATCTTCCTTATCTTATTGAAAAGACAAAGACTGAAGATGATATTTTCGTAATTGCAACCTTAGTAAAGGCTATCGGATATCTTGGTAGTGAAGAAAATATTGACCTTTTATGTGAATTTTTAAAATCTCCTGATGGTAGAGTCCGTGCTAACACCGTTGAAGCTTTAGCTGTCATCGGTGGAGAAAAGGTACTTCCTGTTGTTCTTCCGATGCTTGAGGATAAACATCCACGAGTTAAGATTACAACAGCAAATTATCTGATCTCAAACTCGGATGATATTAATATCGATAATATAATAGAAAAATATTCCCGCTCAAACAGTCTTCCAGAGAAAGCTGCTGTAATATTTCTAATAGATAAGATCCGTGCACCAAGATATGCAAACGTTCTTATGCTTCTTTCAAAAGATAAAAATAAAGTCATTGCAAAAGATGCTCAGTCAGCATTAAAGAAAATATCTAAAATACAGGACACAGCTGAAAACATCGATGAATTTGCAATGCTTGAAAAATTAAGTGTAGACAGACAACCTGATCCTCTCACTCCAGACTCACGACCCAAGAGCCACGACACCTTCTTCTCTCTTGTAGAAAAACTTTTTGATTCCAGAAACCCTGATGATATAAAAAAGACTATTCTTAAACTCGAACGACTTGGTGACACAAGAGCTATAGAAAAATTGAATGTATTAGAATCCAATAGTAAAGTAGTTAATTATTTTAAAAAAAGAGCCATAGATAAACTATCTAATATTGAACAACATATAACTACTTGTCCTAACTGTGGATTTCAGATAAGAAAGGAAAAGAACGAGGCTTAACATGGATGATCTTATAAAACAGATTTTTAGTAAAGAAAAAGATATCAGAAAAGCTGCTCTTATAGAATTATCCGAGATGTCCTTTGATCATATTTCTGATAAACAACTTTTTGATATATATAATCAGCTTGAACTTATCGTTGAAAACGATGAGAAGGATGTATCGTATTTTGCAAGAAAAATGATCCCAAAGATTAAAAAAGTTGGAAAGATCAGAAAACTAAATCTAGATGAAGATCCAATTCATGAAGTCTACACAAAAAAAGCTGATGATCTTATAGCTCTTCTTTCAAGCGATCAAAAGATGGTAAGGATAAATTCGGTTTATGCGCTTGCTAAGACAGGATGTTCTGAAAATCATATCAAAGCTCTTGAAAAATTTGCAGAAAACGCTACAGAAGACGAAGCTAAGCTCGCTATTGATTCTATAGAAGCAATAAAAAGCTTTATGGATGATAGAGAAGAAAAAGAAAAAAAGAGAAAAAAACAAAGAGAGCTCGCAAAACAAAGTCTTAACCAAAAAAAAGAGCTCAAAGCAAAACCTGCCAGGAATTATATAAATAATAATGAGAATACGGTTGATTCAGGATCGTTATGGAAAAAAGCTTTCTTTTCTTTGCTTATAATAATAATCTTTATATCTTCTACAGCTTATCTTCCCGGATTCTTTATAAATCAAAAAGATTTTTTAACAAATGACTCAAAGATCATTGGTAAAAAATGTCTTTTCAACAAAGCTACTCTAATTATCTCCAGCAAAGAAAAAATAACAATAAAAAAAATAAGATTGACCTTTAAAGGATGGAAGGAAGTTGAAAAATAATCATCTTAGACAATATGAAGACCATCTTGTAAAAGAAAAAAATCTTTTACATATAGCCGGCTTTGATGAAGCAGGTCGAGGCCCTCTTGCAGGACCTGTTGTTGCAGCTGCTGTAATTCTTCCTATCACATATAATAATGAAAAGATCAATGATTCAAAAAAACTTACTGCAAAAAAACGAGAAGCTCTTTTTGATGAGATAAAAGATAACGCCTTAGCTTATTCAATAATAGAGATAGACTCAAAAATAATAGATAAGATAAACATTCTAAATGCTACAAAGATGGCTATGGTCAAAGCTCTGAATGCTCTCGATATAAAACCTGAATTTTTACTTACTGACCATGTGCCACTACCTGTAAGGACTCCTCAGTTTAATATCGTTAAGGGAGACTCAAAAAGCATCTCGATCGCTGCTGCATCTATTCTTGCTAAGGTTTATAGAGATCGACTAATGAATACTGAGCATGAAAACTTTCCATTTTATAATTTCAAAAAAAATATGGGTTATGGAACAAAAGAACATCTGGA
>PKTG01000038.1:8007-30239 GCA_002869225.1 Candidatus Muiribacterium halophilum
ATAAAACAGATGATCAATCCTCAAACAACATTATTTTAATCGTCGAAGACGATTAAAATAATTAGGAATTAGGATTTAGGATTTAGGGGTTAGGGTTTGATAAATCTTTCCCATCACGCTTAATGTTGTTTCTTCTCACTTCTCACCATTCACAATTCACTGCTTCTTTTAATGGTTTAGGTAACTTGAATATGATTTCACAGGATTTTCTTCATCTATTTTAGAAAGAACACTATACAAATATTCTACAAGCAGATCTTTAGTTGTCGCATCAGCTGGATAACATACGAAAGCCATCATCACTTTATTCACTTTGTCTGAAAAATCAGGATTCCCTTTAATATTACTTGTTATTCTGTCAACTATCTTAAAAGTGGCTTCTTCGTCTGATTCAGGAAGTACAAGGTAAACATAACCTTCTTTTTCGTCTTCAACTATAAAATCAATTATTCTGGTACTTCTCTGCAACAACTTATTAAAAGCCTGTTTCTTTTTATAATTATCTCTATTATCAAGTAAAGCTTTGAAGTTAATTCCAACAAGAGAAAAACCAAACTGATATCTTTCAGCTCTTTCGATCTCAACATTTATTAGATGTTCAAGATGAAAATGTCTGTAAACTTGTGCATCTGTTTTCTTTTCATTGTCATTACCCGAGTTGTTTTTTCTGTTAAAACTATCTTTTCTGTTCTTCTTCCATAAAAGTACAACCAGAACAAGAATAAAGGACGTTTGTAAAAAATTAATTATCAAAAGGTTATTAATAAAGTTCATGCAATTAACTTAACCAAAAAAAAAAATTATTTCAACACTTGACATACTATAAATATTTATATATGTTTATTTATATATAAATTATTATGGGTGTTTATGAAAAGACTAACTAAAAAACAACAGAGATTTTTACAGACAATAGTGGATTACATGGAAAAAAACAGTTATCCACCAACTATAAAAGAACTCTGTGAAATTTTGGATGTATCAATTGGAACAGTTCAGCAATAATATTTTGCGCTTGAAAAAAAGGGTGTAATAGAAAGAGAGACACATAAAGGAAGAGGATTGAGAATACTTGTTGAACTACCGGAAAAAGAAGAGAGTTATATTAAAATACCAATCATAGATCAGAGTCTTAAAAATATTAATAATATCTTTTCTAAAGAAAACATTGTTGGTTTCTTCAAATTTCCATCCAAACTTTTTTCAAAAAGCAAGATATATGCATTAAGACTTAAGAATCAGTTTGTTCTTTTCACTACCAATAATGATTATCACGAAGGAGAACTCTGGCTGGCATATAGCGGAAAAGATTTTTCCGTAAAAAGAATAATAAAAGATAGTTTAGAGCCGGTCGGAAAAGTCTTATATATACTTCAAAAAGAAAAAGAGTAGTACACCGAGAGAGAGGGACACCTGTCTTAAAAGCACCTGTCAACGGGTGCTTTTTTTTTTTAGAAGTTCTGCGACTTTACAGCTAGAGCCATTTTAGTGTATAATTATGTCAAATGGATTTTTAAGTATGCCAGGGGAGGCAAAACTCATGGATATTTCTGGAATTGACAGAAACTCAAATCTTAATATCACAAATAAGAAGAAAAAACAGGAAAAGATCGAAAAAAAGAAAAAAGAAGTCAAAGATCTTAACATCCAATCATCTAAAGTTGATATAAATTCCTTTGATGAAGCAAAAGATGTTGTAGTAAAAATCAAAGAAAATATTTCTAAAATGGGAACCGGTCTTATAGATTCCTCAAGAATCAACGGCGATAAGATCTGGGATCTTTTAAAAGATTAGGAGGATCAATGATTCAGGGTAGTGAACTGAAAAAAGGTATGATCATCAATATGGACGGAACTCTTTACTCAGTAGTTGACACATCTTTCAACTTTCAGGGTAGAGGAAGTTCAATGGTTCAAGCAAAACTCAAAAATATTGAAACTGGATCAATAACAAATAACAGATTTGGTACATCAGATAAGATCGAAGATGTCCAGCTAGACAGAAGAAACATGGAATATCTTTATACAACCGGTGAAGGATTTGTGTTTATGGATCAGCAAACATATGAACAGGTTGAACTCACAAAAGATACTCTTGGTGATGCAATGAATTATCTTATTGAAAATATGAAGATACAGGTTCAGTTTTATGAAGGAAATCCTGTTGGTATAGAATTACCACTTAATGTCGCGCTTAAGGTGACTTATACAGAGCCTGCTATGAAAAATGCTACGGTAACAACTTCATTTAAACCAGCTACACTTGAAACGGGTCTTGAAGTACAGGTACCTCCATTTATTACAACAGGCGAAGTAATAAAAGTTGATACAAGAAACGGAAAGTATCTCGAAAGAGCTTAATAAAAATCAGAACTTAATTTTTATTTAAGATACAACCAAGGAACACGTTGTTTTTAGATTCAGCATTGGATCTGCACACTTCAACGTGTTCTTCTTTATTTACTACAACAATATATGGAACAAACTTTCCAGCTATATATGGAAGTTCGCTTTTATCAATCGACGGCATATCTATAATTATCCTTGAATATTCTTTTTCCATCTCAGATATAAATTCCAAAAATAGTGTGTTTTCAAAAAGTTCACCTACTCCAAGAGGGTTAAGACCTGAGCTCAAAACATCGATCAGTCTGTTATCAGTTTTCTGTATTAACTCTTTTGGGTCTTTTCCTTCAAGAACATCAGAAAAACCTTTTTCGTTCTCGACTGAATAAATCCTGTGAAGCATTGGTTCCTGGAAATTTGAGTCGATTATTAATACCCTTTCCCCTTCTCTTGCAAATATATTTGATAGATTTACAGCAAGAAAAGTACTTCCAGCTCCGTCTTTAAAAGGAGTTATAATAAACGATCCTGTACTGTTTCTTATTGTTTCGGCTATCTTTTTAAAGACAGTGTTATAAGGTCCTTCTCTATCTATTAAAGTAATATCATACGGTTCGGTGTTTTTAACTTTAGATATTTTAGCGATAATATCAGGGTCTTCTATTTTTTTTACTTTTTTAATTGTTATATTTTTTGTTTTCATCTTCTTTAAGATATTTTCTTTTAATCTATTTATATATGAGTTAATTTTTGTTGCATGTTTTTTTAAAATTATATAGAGCATTGAAATAAGGACGGTAAAAATAAAAAATACTATCAATACTTTTAATACAACTACTAATTTTCTGTTTTTAAGAAAATTAAAAGAGATTTTACTTCCTTATTTTTTAGTATTTTTTTCTTTATCATTTTCTTTTATATCGTTTTTTTTCTCGTTTTCTATATCGATTTTTTTTAATACCTTTTGAAGCTCCATCTTTCTTGCTAATAAACCTTTTATCTGAGTCTCAAGCTGGTTTTTCTTTTGAGTTAGGTCTGAAAACTCAGGGTTTAAGGATATCTTTCTTTCCATATCCTTTTTTGTTTTCTGAGAATCTATCAACCTTTGCAGATAATCTATTCTACTCTGAAGACTTTTTATAACAGGATGTTTTTCCCTGTATATTGTAAGTTTTTCAGCCATTTGAGCTTTTAGATCGTTTAACATTGCCATCATTTGAGCATCTACCTGCTTTGGTCTGATCAATTTAGTAGATACGATCTCTTTTGGAGTGTTTTTTAATTTTTTATTTACAAGATCAAGACTCGCCTGTTTTTCAACAACATCAAAGTGTATAACTTCAAGTTCTTTTTTTATAGCTTCAGGCGAGATAACCGAAGCGCTAACAATTAAAATTAAAAAAATAAAGGAACCAAGTATCAATAACTTTTTATTAATACCCATTTTCAGCCTCACTTATTATACAAATAATATCGCCTTCTTTTATCTCAACATTATAATTAACTTTGTTCTGAGTTATTATCTTATCAAGTTCAAATATTCCCACTTTCTGATCTGTTCTAAATATCTTTACAACCAGATCAGAAACATTACCCAAATATCCTCCGGCTTTCGAGATCGCTTTAAGAACTCTTGTACCGTCCTCAAGTTTATACTCTCCAGCTTTTCTCACAAGACCAAATATATAATATTTTTTTTCTTTTTCTTTTTCCAGTTCTACAATAACTTCAGGATCTCTAAAATAACCATCGTTTAATTTATTTTCTATGATTACAGCAAGATCAGAAGGAAGTATACCTTTAGCTTTTATCTTTCCAATATATGGAAGGGTTATAAAACCATCATCGTCTATATACTTTAAAAAACTATACTCCTCGATATTTTGAGTCGTTATTCTTATAAGATCTCCCGGTTCAAGCGCTATTACTCCAATTGTAAGTAGGATCGAAATAATAATATATATACAGGTCTTTTTCATTTTTACTCCTTATCAGCTATTTTTGTAAGCAGATTTGTTAATACTCTCTCGTCAAATAGTTTTACTTTATAATTTTCTGCAAATTCCTTAGCCTTTTTAGAATATTTTCCACATGCTATAAAAGTCATGCCTTTTACGCTTTTTTCTTTTGCTTCCTTTACAAACTGCTGAAGCACTTCCTGTGAGACAACATCAGTTATATTTCTTATTCTAAAAAATACTTTATCAGCTTTCTTTGCACTTTTTTTATAGGCAATAAAATCTACACCATTTTTAAAGACTATTTCCTTTTCTATTACATATCCAATAGAGGAAATTAGTTTATGTGCGATATTTTTAAATTTCACCTTTGAAAGAGTAGCCATAACTCTTGCAGTCTTTACTGGTCCGATGTAAACGCCTCTTTCCTTTGCTATTCTTACCATTCTTTGTTTCCAAATCCCTAGTTCCTGTTCAAGTTGATCAAGATCATAATTAGTCTTAAAATTGAGATACTCTCTTGCTGTTGGAGGCTGAACATTAGAAGAATATATCTTAAATATCCTTTCCATCTCGTCAAAATCTGTATTTACCGAAGGGTTCATTATTTCTGATATATGCTGGAAATTCATATCAAGTCTTGTCACTTCCTCCCAATTTGAAAGAGCTGCTTCAACCTCTCCTTTAAAGAAATAAGCCCATCCAAGATCATATAAGATATCTTTTCTATATTTATCCTCAATATCAATCTCACTCATTCTCTTGTTAAGTATATTCACAGCAACATCTACCATATTCATGTCTATTGCCGCAACTGCAGCTGCGATTGAAGATTTTGAAATGTACTCCTGATCATCCATAAGTTCGATTGCTTCCTCAAAAACTTTTATAGCTTCAGGATTTTGCTGATCTTTTCTAATATAACCAAGAAAATATCTTGGTCTCCAATCTTTTTTATCCTTGATATATAATTTTTCAAGGTTATCAGCTGCTTCTTTTAACCAGCCTTTTGTTTGGTAACAAAGTGATAACATAAAAATAGATTCACTATGATCCGGGTTAAATCTTCTTATCTTTTCGAGATAGTTAATCGCTTTATCATATTCACTTTGTCCAATAAAAAATAGTGAGATATCGTATAAAGCATCTATATTATTAGGATCAAGTTCAATAAGTTTTAGATTTTCAATAAAATATTTATCCTGAAGATTTAGCTTCTTATAAACTTTGGACATACGTCTATGAAGCAGTAGTCTGTTATGATCATTATCAGGATGAGAAAGTTCCATCAATTTATTGTAACATTTTAAAGCTCTGACATACATCTTCTTATGATTATAAAGTTCACCAAGATACAAAAGCACTTCTATATCTTCAGGCGTCCTTTTTCTCATATCCTCAAGATATTTGATAGCTTCCATATGGTTACCTTTTTCAATATACAGGTCCGCTAGATAAAGCTTTTTTTTGAATTCAAAGCTATCAGCAAACTTTCTTGTGAGTAATACAAGAATACCTAATATAACAATGATTATAAATGAGAAACTATCCATATATGATTAATCGACATTTTAAGCGTTTTTTACCAGACCGTGAAATCGACCGGTAACTTCAAGAAATCTCTTTTGTTTAATAAGACATGGAGTTTCCTTAAGAGTAAAAGCTAAATTTCTTATCTTATCCCTTCTTTTGAGATGTCTCATATTTAAAGCTACTCTATTACTTTCCTTGTAAAAAGGATCAAATATCTTTGTATCATCATTGATCCTTGAGATATTCTTTTGATTTAGAAGAATCAATTTGTAACCTTTTTTCCTTGCTCTGATTGATATATCAACATCATGATAATACTTATGAAAAAATCTAGTTGAAAATCCACCTAGCTTGAAAAAAACTCTTTTGGATAAAGCAAAACACTCTCTATTAAAAAAAGGTATTTGATCTATCTTATTAAAGTCATTGCTTTCCCATAAGCATGTTAAAGCACCATATTTCTTTTTATATATAAGTCTTGGAATTTCATTAGTTGAAAAAGAAAGACAAAAGAGTTTCTCATCCTTAAATAATTCCTTTGAGACTTTTTTTATTTCTAATAGGTTTTTTTTATTTCTTTCAGAAAGATAAAGGAGTATTTTCTTTTCAGACACCAAAGAAGCAATATCAAATAATCTAACAAAACCAGGGTGTCCTTTTACTCTTATCTCTTTTATACTACCTTTTCTTTTAATACTAAACTCTTTTGAATAAGGAAATATCCTTATCTCTTCTGAAAAATCTGGTTTTACTCTTTCATGATTATCAGAATCTTTTAATATCCTTATAAAAGAGATCATATACTACTCCTTCTAGATATTTAAAAATATTATACCTGTTATTAAAAGTACAAATAACAAACCTTCTCTAAAGGTGAATCTTCTCTTCCAAAACACTATATCAGAGATTATTGAAAACAATACCAGGTTTGATGCAAAAAATGGATAAGCATATATAGCAGGCATATTACCTAAGGCCTTCATAAAAAAAAGCGAGGTAAGACAATTTGGTATTCCAAGCATTATTCCTATCAATACAGTCTTTAACCTCATCTTTGAACGGGTAAATAACACTACTCCAGTGTTAAAAAGAAAAGCTGTAAAAAAAGTAAAGAACAGAAATATATTTAAAGAATTAAAAAAGTAAAAATCATAGAATTTAAGACATGAATCCGTTATCCCAGTGCAAAGAAAAAGAAATAATACCCATTTTATGCTCTTTATAGTCCCTTTTCTTCCCATCTGATAAAAAGCACAAAGAATAATAAATATTCCAAGACTCTTTAATAAAGTCAGATTTTCAGCAAAAAACAGGATTGATACAACAATAGGGATAAGTACAGATATCCTCATAGCACTTACACTAATAGAAAGTCCGTTTACATTTATATTCTTTGAATATATAAAGAAATTGATCAGAAACAATAACCCAGTCAAAGCTCCAAGTAGAATATCAGGAGTATGTACCTTTTCAAACTCTATCATACCACCTGAAAAAAGTGAATATATAGAAGCAACAAGATAATTTCCCCAGAAGATGACATAGATATCTTTATCTCTTGCCGATACCTTTCTAAGGATATTTGCTATTAATATTGAAAAAAAGACACTTAGAATTAAATAGGTCATTTAAAGATCCCTAAAATGTAACCACTTCCTGTGGTATCTCAGTCAAAAATCTCGATGGTTTTGAGTATCTAATATTCCCAAAGATCTGTCTTGTATAAGTAAATGTCAGATATAACTTTTCCATACCTCGTGTTATACCAACATATAAGAGACGTCTTTCCTCTTCAAGTTCCAGCTCTTCATCTAAAGACCTTGAATGCGGAAGTATCTCCTCTTCCAAAGCGGTTATAAAAGCTACCGGGAATTCAAGACCTTTTGCGTTGTGAAGCGTCATAAGAACTACTTCCCCTTCATCAAACTCCTCATCGCTTTCAGAGGATAAAGTCACTGTCTGGAGAAAATCGTTTATATCAGCACCTTCATCCTGCTGCTGAAATTCCCTTACAGCTGAAACAAGTTCTTTTATGTTCTCTATCCGGTCTATTCCATCATCCTGGCTCATATAATAATCAATTATCTCAGTTTCCTGAATCGTCTTCTCAACAAAAGTTGTAAGATTAGAACCGCTTAACAGACCTTTTATTCTTTCCATCATTGCTACAAACTTCTCTACTTTTCGCCTAAGTCCACCATTTATCTAATCTGAGTGATCTCTAATATATTCATATATTGATATTCCAAGATTTCTTGATGCTAATGAGAGTTTATCGAGTGAAGTCTTTCCAATAGCTCTTCTTGGGACATTTATTATCCTAAGAAGAGAGACGTCATCCTGAGTATTTACAGCAAGTCTTAGATAAGCAAGTACTTCCTTTATCTCTTTTCTTTCGTAAAACCTGAAACCACCTACTATCTTATGTGGTATACCATACTGTTTGAACACGGTCTCAAATACCCTTGATACCCAGTTTACCCTATAAAAGATAGCCATTTGAGAGTATTCATAACCACATATCTCTCTAAGTTTTTTTATCTCTTCAGCTATAAATATCGCTTCCTGAAAAGCGTCTCTTGCATGATAACAACGGATCTTCTCACCTTCACATTTGAGGGATTTAAGAACTTTTCCTTTACTTGTAGTATTGTTCTTTATCATCTCTGAGGCTGCTCTAAGTATCATTCCCGTAGATCTATAGTTCTTTTCAAGTTTTATGATCACCGCATTAGGATAATCCTTCTCAAAGTTAAGAATATTTCTTATATCAGCACCACGCCATCCATAAATAGCCTGATCCTCATCTCCAACAGCACATATATTTTTATGTTTTTTACCAAGAAGTCTTATTATCCTATACTGTACTTCATTTGTATCCTGATATTCATCAATATGAATATACTCAAATTTATTTGCATAATGATCACAAATATCAGGGTTTTCATCTAATATTCTGAGTCCGTTTATAAGAATATCATTAAAATCCATAGCATTTTTTTCCTGGAGTTCCTTCTGATATTCCTGATATACACTGTGGGCTGTCCTGAAAAATGGATTTATCTGTGTATCTCTAAACATATCATAATCTGCCGGAAGAATATTGGCAGTCTTTGCTTTTTCAATCTCATACAGAATATCGCGTGGCTTATAGAGCTTTTCATCAATGTTATTATATTTCATTATCTGTTTGACGAGTGTTAATTTATCTTTTACATCATAGATAACAAAAGAACTATCATATCCAATTCTTCCTGAATCTCTTCTTAGTATTCTCATACATATTGAATGAAAAGTTCCAATCCATATATTATCCGCTTTTTTCCCAATCATCTCTTTTATTCTTGATTTCATCTCACCTGCAGCTTTATTGGTAAAGGTAACCGCAAGTATATTAAAAGGAGATATTCCCTGAGAAATAAGATAAGCAACTCTATAGGTAAGCACCCTTGTCTTTCCGGAACCAGCTCCTGCAAGTACCAGAACAGGAGAATCTACTGTCATTACAGCCTGTTGTTGTTCTTCGTTTAGATCATCTTTTATCTGTTTACTTGATATCATCAATTATTCTTTCTCCACATTGTATAACTTAAGAAGGTCGCCAGGATAAATATTATCAGGATTGGGATAGTTATCATAATTCCATGACCAAATCTTATAAGCATAATTTGCATCTTTATAATACTTAACAGCTATCTTTGAAAGAGTATCACCTTTTTTTACGGTATATACAATGAAATTTTCATTCTCTTTCATCCTATTCTTAAGCTCAAGCATCTTCAATTGCTGTTTTCTTTCCTCTATGAGTAATTTTACCTCATTTTTTATCTTCCTGATAAGATCATATGCTTTATCAAATTTCCCTTTTTGAGATAAAAGGAGAGCATCACTCATACCATCTTCAACTCTACTATATTTTTCAGGAAACGCTTCAGCAAGATCGTATCTATTTCCGTATTCGTTTACTTTATCTTTAAATCCTCTAAGTTCATTTATCACGATCTGTCTTTCCAGAAAATCATCAGATTTTTTATAAGAATGTATAGCTATATTATATTGACCCTGCTCATATGCATTATCTGCCCTTATCATATACTGAGAACTATCGAGGTCTATCTTATAAGACATCTCTTCAAATCTTTGTCTTTGAATCTTTATTTCTTCGTACTTCTCTTTAACAGCTTTTCGTATATTATTTAAATCATTTGTCTTTTTAACATAATTATCAATAATCTGTTTATAGCTTGTCAGTTCATCTTCAAGTATCATTATATCCTTTACACTGTATGGTCTTTTAGAAAGTGTGTCTTTGTAAAGCACACGAGTCTCTTCCAGTTTAGGACCAAAGAACCTATAAACAAGATTTGAATATTCAGGTGAAAGTATCTTTTCGATAGCTTTCTTCAAAAGTTCGATCCTGTCAATCATCTCTCCCATTGTAGAATCAGTTATATTAGTCAGATTATCGAGTATATAAGTACTTTCTTTTTTTATTGCCTGGTAAAAATAATCTTTTTTTCTATAATCAATATCCTGTTGGAGATTTATTACAAGTTCTGAATAGTATTTATTTAATACCTTGTTTCTCGCTACCATCCTGTTAAAAAGTCTAGGTTCTATAGCGTTATAGTATTTCTCTCTCATAAAATCTATCTTTTCCTGAACTTCATCAAGCATATCTCTTGTCTTGGTTATATAAGCACTATTATCTATTCTAGGACCTATAGAAGAAAGATATTTATTTGAGATCATTCTTATGACCTCATTTCTATCCTTAAGAGTTACTTTCTTATAGTCAAAATCCTTAAAAGCTTCTACCTCGTTATCATACAAAGTGGTTATATATATAAGATCTTTTTCAAATCTATTGAAATATTTACCATAATAATCCATCATCTTGTACATCTTAGCTTCTTTATATCTATCGTTCATAAGTTTCACTAGTTCTTTAGCTTTTATATAATCGGGTCTTAGAACTACAAATTTCTGATAGAGCTCAATTAGAGCTTTCATCTCTTCAAAAAACTCATCAGCTTTTTCTTTTTTCCCATCTGTATAATTGATATGCATCTTAAACTTAAGATCGATTATCTTTTTGTATTTTTCAGGAAACACATCCTTATCTTTTTCGATAAGCTTTAAAAGCCTGTCAGTTTCTTCACCAAGATATTGATTGTTCATCAAAGTCGATTCTGAATATACATTTGATATAATCAAAAAAATTGATATAAAGATAAAAATTGATTTTTTCACAGTACCCTCTCTTGTATTACGATTTTTCGAGTTCAATCACTCATTATTAAGATGTATTTGTGCAAGTCTCAAATACTCTTTTGAGTTTTTTATTATTGCTTCCTTATCTTTTTCAGAAAGTTTTTTTATTACTTTTGCAGGTGCTCCCAGCACAAGTGAATTATCAGGAATCTCTGTTCCCGGTGTAAGAAGCGCTCCAGCACCAATAAGACAACCTTTTCCGATTTTTACATCATTTAAAAGTATTGCTCCCATTCCAATAAGACTATTATCTCCTATCTGACAGCCATGAATCACAGCATTATGTCCGATGGTTATATTAGCGCCTATTATTGTAGGGGAGTTATTATCCACATGTACTGTAGTATTATCCTGAATATTTGTATTTTCGCCAATCTTTATTTTGTTCATGTCTCCTCGTATAGAGACGAAAGGCCAGACGGAGACCCCATTATGGATCTCCACCTGTCCTGAAATCTTACACATATCATCAATATAACAGTCTTTTCCAATTTCCGGACTGTGTCCTTTAAGACTTTTCAACATAGTGTTCCTCTAGTTCAAATTAATCATATTTTGTTATTAGATCAAACTTATTATAGTACTTCTGTACACCATATCTGTTTTTCATCTCTTCGATAAATTCTCTGAAGTTCTTTTCCTTGACCGGTTTTAAAAGTTCATCTTTTATTTCCTGTCTTTTTTCTTCAAGAGTAGCTGTCTTTTGTGGCTGTTTTTCTTCTACTTTGATTATATAATAACCAAGTTCTGTCTTTAGAGGTTTTGAAAATTCGCCCTCATTAAGAGTAAACGCAGCATCTTCATAATTTTCAGGCATCTCACCTTTTGTTATGAATTTAAATTCTCCACCTTTTTCAGCTGTATAATCTTCACTCATCTCTTTTGCTACCGTGGCGAAATCCGCACCTGACTGAAGTTTTTTATAGACTTCATTAGCTTTATCTTCATCAGCAACGAGAATATGAGAGGTTTTTACTCTTTCAGGAGTAGTATATTTAGATACGTTTGCTTCATAATAACTCTTTATGTCATCTTCACTGACTCCATGAGCCATATCTTCTTTAATCTTAGATTTCACCTGTTCAAATGCAGGAATATCTCCCTCTCTCTTATCATCAAGTCTGATTATATGATAACCAAAACTGGATTTTATTACATTTGAATACTCATCTTTTTTAAGTCTTTTTATCTCTTTTTCTATCTCTTTTACGATAGATACTCCAGCCTGAAACTGTCCGTTTTTAAAGAAATAAGTAAAACTCGCGATCTCATCAGTTAGTACATCTTTGTCCTTAAGATCTTCAGGCATCACACCAAGAGGAAACCACGGAAGCTGTCCATCTTTATCTTTTGTCTTTCCGTCAGAATAAAACTTCACTACATCTTTAAAAGGTTTACCAGCCTGTAATTTCTCATAAGCTTCGTTTGCAAGGTTAAATGCCTTAATATCCTTCTGCCAGTTAATAAGATCCGTTTTGACTTTATCTTTAACTTCTTCGAAAGGAAGTGGTTTTGCAGGTTCTTTATCTGTTAAAAATACTATGTGATAACCAAATGCTGATTTAATAGGTTCTGAGACTTCTCCTCTTGCCATATCAAAAACTTTTTTCTGAATCTGAGAGTCAAGTACTCCATTTTTAAAAAGTTCTCCTTCAAATCTTTTAGCAGTTGAGGTCTCATTTTTACCCTTTGTTATAAGCCCTGTTTCTTCACCATCGAGTTTGTCTGACTGTGACTCTTTTACAAGATCATAAAAGTTTGTTCCACTCTGTATCTTTGTTGATATAGAATCAGCTTTAGTTTTAGCTTCAACCCAGCCTTTTTCTTTTTTAAGTGTATCTTTTATCTGATCTTTGACTTCAGCAAACGTCTTTTCTTTTTTCTCTTTTTTATCCATCAGTTTGATTATATGATAACCAAAATTTGTCTTAACAGGTTCTGAGATTGTTCCAACCTTCATTGAAAATACTTTTTTGTCAAAAGGTCCAACCATCTGACCCTGTTTAAACCATCCAAGGTCTCCTCCTTTATCTTTAGAGCCTGGATCCTGCGAATATTCTTTTGCAAGTTTAGCAAAATCTTCATTGTTTTTGATTCTTTTTTCCAGATCAGTCGCTTCTTTTTCTGTTTTTACAAGTATATGAGAAGCATGGACCTGTTCCTCTTCAACATACATATCTTTATTCTTGTCAAAATAATCTTTAAGATCTTTTTCTGAAATGTTTACATCAAATTTATCAGGAGATATAAATATCTGTCTAAATTTCACAGATGGTTCTCCGTGATATTTATCCATATTATTTTTGTAATATCTCTTTATCTTGTCATTATCAAGATCTTTTTCAATTGCTTTTTCTCTTTTATCAGAGTCTTTTTTTATAAAAATATGTGAAACAAGATATTCTTCAGGTTTCTGATATCTAAATTTATGCTGATTATAAAACGCCAGCATAGTCTTATCATCTATTTTGTCTGGAGTCTCAAGTAAAGCGTTCTTAACCTTTTCCTCTAGAACAGCATAATCGATCTCATCTTTGTCAAAATATCCTTTTTCAAGCATCTCTTTAACTTTGCTTTCTTCAACACCTTTTAGCTTGTCACCAAGAAGTTTATAAAGAATATCGATTCTATCTTTTTCTGTAGACGATATTTTGTTAGCTACAGCATAAGTCCTTACTATTTCTTTTTCGATTATATAATCAAGAATAGTCTCTCTTTGCTCTTCATCTTTATATCTTGTTTTAATATCAGCTCGAAGCTTTCTGAAATAATCATAATAATCACCTACGGTTATTGAATCTTCACCAAATTTAGCAAGTACTATTTTTTCATCTTCAGCAGGAATCTTATTTTTTTCAGCAATCTGCCTTCTTCTTTCATCTTCCGCTTTCTGTTTCTGCTCTTTCATCTTACAACTATAAAGCAGACTTGAAGAACCAAATGCAGCTCCAGCAATAAACATTACTACTACTACCCATATTACGTATTTTATGATTTTTGTCTTGTTTCCGAAAAACATTAAGGAGTCCCCCTGATATTTTTAATATTATTCATTGAGTCTTGTGGCTCAAGTTCCCATATTAACACAAAACCTGATATATTGTAAAACATTTTCTATTGTATCGAAAAGCTTTTACACGTCTAGGTTTTCAACTCTAATAGCGACCGCGTTTTCCTGATTAACAGAAAAATCGATTATGGGACTATATCTACCCAGAAAATCTCCAAGCCCCTTTTCCGTAAATTCAAGTTTATAGAACTTAAGAAGAGTGGTTTTTGATGAATACTGTATTATCTCTGATAAAAGCACTTTTCTTCCGTGTATTTTTATATTCTGTATCTTTAAGAGATTACTGACCTCTTTTGGTATCTTTCCATAATTATCTCTTATCTCATCCTGAACCATCTTTAGTTCTTTTTCGTTCATAACACCAGCTATCTTTCTGTAAAGTTCGATCTTCTTTTTTCTGTTTTCTTCAAAATGTTCAGGTATGTATGCAGCAACCGGAAGCGAGAACTTTATTTCCTTATACTCGTTCTGCATCTCACCTTTTTCTTCAGCAACTACCTCTTTTAGTATCTTACAATACATCTCGAATCCAATATCATCAACAAAACCATGTTGCTCACCACCAAAGACGTTACCTGCACCTCTTATCTCAAGGTCTTTCATCGCTACTTTAAAACCACTTCCAAGGTCTGTGTTTTCTCTAAGTGTCTGAAGTCTTTTTACAGCTGCCTCGGTGAGCTTCTGATCTTTTTTATAAAAAAGATAAGCATATGCCTGCCTTTCACTTCTTCCGACTCTTCCCTTTAACTGATATAACTGCGAAAGTCCAAATCTGTGGGCATTTTCAACTATTATTGTATTAACATTCGGGATGTCTATACCTGATTCGATTATTGTTGTGGTTATCAGTACATCTCCTCTTTTATTTAAAAAATCATCCATTATATGATTAAGGTCTTTTCTGTTCATCTGTCCGTGAGCAACAACAAAATTGACATCGGGAAGCATCTTTTCAAGTCTTGCCTTTACCATATGTATGTTTCTGACATTGTTATATAGGTAATAGACCTGTCCGCCCCTATCAACCTCTCTTTCAATGGATTCTCTCAAGACAAGCTCACTAAAAGGAATGACAAAGGTCTTAATTGGAAGTCTGTTGTCTGGTGCGGTCTCGATAACCGAGACATCTCTTATACCGTTTAAAGCCATATTCAGAGTTCGCGGTATTGGAGTAGCAGTCATAGTCAGAACATCAATATTTTTCTTCATCCTTTTGATCTTCTCTTTATGAGATACTCCAAACCTTTGTTCTTCATCAACAACCAGAAGTCCAAGGTCTTTGAACTTAACTTTATCTGATATGAGTTTGTGTGTTCCTATGACAAGATCTATTTCCTGTGTCTTTAACTTTTCCAGTATATCCCTGTTTTGAGCTGGAGTCTGCATTCTTGAGACCTGTGCTATTTTGACAGGAAACATCTTGAATCTTTCAGTGAAGGTCCTGAAATGCTGCTCAACGAGTATTGTAGTTGGAGCTAAAACCGCCACCTGTTTAGAACTCATTACAGCTTTGAATGCTGCCCTTACAGCAAGTTCGGTCTTTCCAAATCCAACATCTCCGCATACAAGTCTATCCATTGGATGAGTAGATTGCATATACTCTTTTATCTCTTCCATAACTCTGACCTGATCCTGTGTCTCCTCATAAGAGAAGGACGCCTCAAGCTCATGCTGCCAATCATTGTCTGAACCAAAAACAAAACCCTTGGTGTTCATTCTTTCTGAATAAAGCTTTATAAGGTCTTTGGCTATACTTTTTACTTTTTTTCTTACCCTTCCCTTAGTGTTTTTCCAGCGTTTTCCGTCCAAAGTGTATAGAGAAGGTTTATCCTTACCAATGTATTTATGTATATGATCAGCACTTTCAATTGGTACATAGAGTTCATCGTTTCCTGCATATTTAATATGGAAATATTCCTTTTTTACAATTCCTACTTTTACTTTTTTTATACCTTTATATATTCCTATCCCGTGATTAATATGAACAACATAATCGCCTTCTTAAAGCTCTGAAAAAATATCAAAGAGTTTTTTTCTTACCCTTTTTACTTTCTTACGAATAAGACTTTTTCCCCAGATATTATCCTCTCCAATGAAAATCAGATCTTCCTCGGGAAGATAAAATCCTTTTCTAAGCGGGGAAACTATCCCAAAGACCTCTTTCTTGCCCGTAAAATAGCTTTCACGACCTTTAAGGTCAATAGAATATTCTTTGAGTATCTCTTTAAATCTAATTAGTTTTGCCTTGTTCTCAAAAGATATTATTATAGTATTTTTTGATGTCAATCTTGATACGAGATATTCCCCAAGAGCTGAAAAATCACGATTAAAAGAGGGAACACTTTTTACAGGAGCTCTATACTGCTCCCCATAGTCGCGAAATTCTGATATAAGTACCGGCTCGATGTCTTTATTTTTATAAAAGTGATCATCGAAAAGAATATTATCAGGATGCTGTTTATAATTTTCCAGTTCTTCTTTAAGTGCTTTTATCTTTTCAAAGATAATGTCTCTTTCAAGAAAAAACAGATTAGCATCCCCAGTATAATCAAGTATACTTGACTGCGAGGGGTAAATATTAGGATAGAGATCATATAGATCTTCAATAGGAAGGTCTTTGTATTCAGGTGCGTTTTTAGCTAAAGCAAATATCTCTCTACACGGAAGTATGGTAAGCGATTCTATCTCATCAGTCCTGGAATGATTTGTATCAGGGTCTATCCTTCTTATTGTCTCTATCTCATCAAATCCTGTGTTTATCCTGTAAGGAGTCTTGTGACCATAAGGCCAGACATCTATTACCTCTCCTCTAAGAGAATACTTGCCTGGTTCCTCTACTCTATCCTCTCTTTCAAATCCAAGATCAGTAAGTTTTTTTCCAATAACATTTATCGGTGCAAGACTTTTTATTGCTAGAGTTATACTAGACCCCTTAAGTACATCAGGAGGTAATATCTTCTGATAAAAAGCTCGACACGGTATTATAAGAAAAAAACTTTTACACGAGTTTATATGAAAAAGCGTTCTAATTCTTTTTCCTTCAATATCAGATGAAGGGATCGTACCATCATAAAAAAGCTTATCCCACTCATGAAAGATATATACATCCTCTTTGTTTTGTATCTCTTTAAGTTGATAGCTTATTTCCTGTGCACTCTGCTCGTCTTTTACAACTATAATATTTTTGTTTTTTTTGAAAAGATCGAAATAATAGAAAAGACTATCTCCAAAAAGATCATTAACGAACTTCTGTTTTTTTAAAGAATCTAATTTTGATGTGATTATCTCATTTAAAAACATTATTAAACCCTCTGAACAAATAAAGCAGGAATTAGGATTTAGGGATTAGGGGTTAGGGTCGGACTTATTTCCCAAAAACCAAAATCCAGCTTTATCCCAAAGACCAATTTATATTTCCTTTCAAATTTATTATTAAAATAATAACGCTTAGATGCAAGTTTATGTTTGCATAGCATTAAGCTTTTTCAGTTTACAGGATTTTTAGTTGATTTTAAAAATTCTTATTTGTGATGTGGTAATTTTTTTTACAACATAAGGAGTATATTTTGAGTAAGAAATTCAAGTTTTTTCACAATACCTTTAAATAAGACATGTAATGAAATCAATTGAAGTGGATTTTAGATTGGATTTAAACGACGATGAAGTTATCGAAATCAAATTAAATATTTACTTTGTTCTTAATTTTCGAGAAAATTTCATAATACCTTTAAAGGNCTTTAAAGGTATCAGTATATACTGACGTATCCTTTTAGATTTTTGAGTGCATCATGTATTTCTCGATCGGGAGCTTTATTATAAAGGTTCTGAAGAATTATTATTGCTTTTTCTCTTTGACCTAAAGCGTTTAGTGAAAGTGCAAGATAAAAAAGCGAATCTCTGGTATTACCGCTGGAGAATAGTACCGCTGCTTTGTGATAATCACCTTTTCTGAACAATAATATACCCTTGTAAAAGTCTGGAATATTTTCTAAAGTCTCAAGCTTAGAGTAATCTTCAAGTTTCCAATACAATCTTGCAAGACTATCTATATCACCTTTTTTCTTAAAATAATCTTTTGCTTTTCCAAACTGTTTCTTATCCAGATACATCTCTCCTGTATCGTTATAAAAAGTCTTTCCTGATGAAGCTTTGGATAGATTGGAATATACTCCAAGATCAGCCTTTATCTTTAATGCTGACTCAAACATTTTTTTTGCTTCTTCAGCTCTTCCTGCTTTCATCAGCTCGATTCCGGTTTGATTATATGAATCTCTATATCTGAGCCTGATCGCTTCGACTTCCGGAAGTTCATATTTTTTGTCCAAACCATTTAATCTATACTTTCTAAATATCTCAGTCTCAGGTGTTTTATACTCATCCTCTATGCTATATATAATCCCATAAGAGGCTATATATTTATCATAAAAAAGATCACCTGAATATTCATCGGTATATATATGACTGTGATCTTTGATTATCTGTTTAAGCTCTCCATACTTTTCTCTGTACCAGGCTGAAGATAACATATCTCTGTTTATTACCAGAGTATCCTTGAATCTTCCCTCCATATATTTTGAGTACCAAAGAATAAAAGTAGCCTCATCACCTTCTGTGAGAAGCACATTATCCTTTGTCTGTGATGTTGTAACATCAAGGTTATAAGAATAGGAATCAAGCATAGCTCCATAAGAAAAATCCGGTTTATTTATCAAAAATAGTATCAGCGGAAATACAAGAAGATATAAAGCTTTCTTTTTTTTAAATATATATCTATGAGCCCAGAATACACCAGCCCAGCATAATAAAAATATTGCATAAAAACTAATAAGAAAGAAATGTTGCCTATACTCGAGGTTTCTTGCAACAAGAGTGTAAAAAAAAGTACATATGACAAAAGGACCTGTTATCGATATAAGATATCTTTTTTCATATTTAAATAAAAAAACTATTCCAGGTATCAGAAATACCCATAAAAAGAAGAACTCTTTGCTGACATGATGCAAAAAAACGGTAAGCTGATGAAGATACTCTTTGAAGGAAAAGGCAAAGAACCTATTTCCAACTCCTCTTTCTGAACCCGACATATGAGAAAACACTTTGGTAATAGAAGAAGTATCACCCCATGAGAAAAAAGCTGTGTCTCTTATCATTAGGAACAAATACAGAGTGCACGGAAGTGAATAATAAAGCAGTAAAAGAAAAACAGTCTTTATATCCCTTTTTTCATCAAAGATAAGATAAAGTATAAGAAAAAAAACAAAATAAAAAAGACCTGTTACGTGTACAGCGGATAAAAGCCCTAGTGAAAAAGCTGCTGCAAAGATAAACTTTTTTTCCTTAAAGATTATCCACCTGATAAAAAAATACAAGCATATTGAAAAAAACATAGTGAAAAGTGAATATATTTCCTGTGAAAGCCCTGTTCTAAGAAACGTCACACCAAAAGATAGAGTTATAGCACCTGTTATTGAAAAGATAATATCCTCTAATAAAAGTTCTAGCGTCAGCATTGTAAACAAAGCTGTCAGACATAAAAAGAAAAGTGATGAAAAAGACATTGCTATAGTAGGTTTAAGACCAGGAATCTCTAAAAATGGTTTGGTCAGTATATTATAAAGAGGATATCCCGAAGGATGACTCACGCCAAGAAATTTGGAAGTTAATATAAGTTCTCCTGAATCTCCTTTATAAACCCATGGATTAAGAGAACCTGATAAAACCATCAAAAGTGAGATCAGAAATAGGAATGTAAATTTTTTATTCATCTTTTACTATCGATTAACTTTCCTTCCTTTTTGTCCTTAGAGGATTTATAAGCTTTATTTACCTTTTTTGTGTTCTTTATCTTATTTATCTCATCTTTAAGTTCATTCTGTTTTTCTTTCATAAACTCGGTGATCTCCTGATCAATTGTCGATACTGCTTTTATCATATCTGCAATGTCATCTCTTAAGAATCCAATTTTAGAATTTCCTTCACAAAGCTCTTTTATTCCAATATTCCCTTTTTTCTGAAGAGCTTCCATTATAGGACTTATTGTCTCCTGAATCTGATTTATCTGAGTGATCACCTGTCCTCGAACATCGAGTAAATATATAAGATCTTTTAGATCATTCTTTTTTTCTCTGATACTACAGGAAAGTTCCATAATATCTGAGTATCTTTTTCTCATCTCTCTAAAAGCATTTTCAAGGATCTCTTCAATTTTAGTATTATCTTCCATTTTAGTTTTACCTTCTCCATTTAAATTCTAACTTCCAAAAATTTTCTCAAGAGCTTTTGCAACGCCAGCTTCATCATTAGACGAGGATACAAGATCCGCTCGTTGCTTTAAAAGAGATGATGCATTTGCCATAGCTACTTTAAAGACCTGTGGAAAAAACATCTCCAGATCATTATTATTATCACCCATTACAACTATATCTTCAAGTCTTACATCAAGATTACTGCTTAACCACTTTAAAGCAACACCTTTTGATACTTCTTTATTTAGATATTCTATATATCTTGGCATCGAATTTGTTATATAGACTTCTTCTCCTGCCTTTTTTATGAGTCGTTGTTTAAGTTCCTTAAGATATTCAAAATTAAGAGAAGAAAAGATAACCTTTGTACTAATAAAATCTTTTTTCAGAAGATCTTCATCGACCTTGGCTTTAAGAAGTGTCCTTGTCTCATACTCACGGACGTTTTCATCATACCATGGAACTGTTAGCTGCTCGTCAATAAAAAAGAGAGGAGTACAATTGTTCGCTCTAAGATCTTTTAAATCTTTTACAATATCAACATGTATCTTCTGTAGGTCTTTTGAAAAGATGACTTTCCCGGAGCTTTCATATATTCTAGCTCCGTTATAACAAACAAGAGGCATATCTGGTGATAGTCTTTTAGCAAAAGGTTTTGCTGAATCATAAATTCTACCAGTTATTATTATAAATCGGATTCCCTTTTCTACATATTTCTTTACTGCATCTATATTTCTCTGATCTAAAGTATAATCAGAGCTTAAGGTTGTACCATCAAGATCAAGAGCAACTAACTTATACATCGTGTCCCCTTTTTTATATTTTCAGATTAATAATAAAAGAAGCTGGTATATTTTACCAGCTTCTTATTTTTTTATATTTTAGCAACTTCTCTGCTTTTTAAAAAACGTGGGATTTGGATTTAGGGGTTTGGAATATGGGTCGGTCTTAATTCTCCCAAAAACCAAAATCCAGCTTTATCCCAAAAACCAGTTTCTTAGTTTCCCAAAAGAGTATTAATACTAGCCTTATTAATATTAAACATCGCTTTCATTGAACTCGCGTTAGCCTGCTGAAGAATCTGCTGAGAAGTCATCTCGGTTATACCTTTAGCCATATCCATATCAGATATAGTTGAATAAGCTGCAACAGTATTTTCATAAGCAATCATCTGTCTGTCAATGTTCTTTTCAGTAGAGTTTATCTCTGCACCTAGTTCACTTCTTGTACTATTTACTTCTTTAAGAGCATCGTCAACAAAATCACCATCAGCCTGAATACCTTCATCAAGAATCTTCTGAAGTTCTTCACCTGGCTCAACTATTTTTTTTGTATTAAACTCTGCACTATCTACAATGAAAGATGTACTTTCCACAAGCATATCGATCTCGTTCTGAATAGCTGCTTTATCATCATCATTTAAAGTATCGTTTCTAGCCTGAACCTGCAGTTTTCTTATAGCCTGAAGATTATCGTTTATACCTTGATAAGCTCCTTCCTCAGTCTTAAATCTGTTAATATTATCCTCATAATTGGATATTTCCTGATCATACTGTGAAAACTGAGCTCGAAGTTTTTCAGAAATAGCTCCGCCTGCTGCATCATCTGCAAAAGAGTTTATTCTTTTACCGGAAGATAACCTTTCCATTAGTTTCGTAATAGAATTCTCAGTTTTTTTTGAGTTATTAAGAAAGTTTATTGAGTATGAATTGTTATTGATTCTACCGATCATTGAAATCACCTCCCTGTTTTCTTTAACTGCATAAACATCCATGTTTTTTGTAACTTAAAACCTTTTCTTCTATA
>PKTG01000080.1 GCA_002869225.1 Candidatus Muiribacterium halophilum
CCTTTTAATCCTACAAAGAACAGCTCAGTAGCTTATAAATACAGAGCATCACTTGTCGATGAAATAAGAAACGAAGAAAAAGATATTGATTATCTTTCAGCTTGAGTTCTTAACTCACTTCTTTCAAAAGATGCTTCAACTTATATGAACTATATTGAAAGACTGGATATTCTTAAGGAAAACCTACCTGAAGATAGACTACATGAACTTGACTCAAGGCTTCCTGATGTTCAGAGTCTTATCGAGGGAAAAAGTGATGATGGAGATACAGCTCATTCAAATATAGATTATCTTATTCATAAGAAAGAAGAGATAATCGAAGGTCTTACTCATCTTAAGATAGATCCTGTATGGCTTGAAGGACAGATCAAACAGATGCTTACTCTTCTTGAGATAAACCTTCATTTCCCACATATTCCTTTCCCAAATGGTCTTGCTCTTAAAAACTACGATGAAGACCTTGCAAAGGAATACCTGCAGGAGCTTCGACTTAAAGGTGATGCTCTTACTGAAAAAGACAAAGAAGTACTTAGAAGACTTACAATAGCTGAGAATTACATCGAAAAGACTTATGATATGTCTCTTATGCTGGCTGAAGATACCACAATGTCAGTTTTCAAACTAATACTTCTTTTTGCTAACTCAACTGAAATAATAAACAATATTATGGACGGTCTTTCGGATGCTCCTATTCTTGGACCATTTGCTGAGACTATCAAGTATAAACTTATCGAAAAACTTACTATTGCTTTCCAGAAAGTAATAAAATTTGCTGCACGAAAGATGCCAAGTCCATATTCTTCAATCGTTCCTACTGCATCTGACATAATGGTAAAGATATTCTTCAAGATAATGAAGATAGATCCTGAATCAGATCAGATGAGTGCAGGATTCATGAAAGAACTTGTCGTAAAGACTGCTGGAAAATACATTCTTTCTTCTGTTCCAAAGATCGGTTATGTTCCAATGACTCAGAAACATATCGATAGAGGAATGCAGCTTGTGGATGAAGATAACTTCACTTCAGATTATAAAGAAGCTCAGAGCATTGTAATGGACGGAGAAGGTTCTATTCTTGCAACAGCTAATCAGAATGTTATGAATACTCTTAACACAACTGCTAAAGACAGAGAGATCGCAGGAATCACAAACGCAATATCTAATGTTGCATCCATAACAAGTATTGTTGACCCTACTATGATATCTAAAATAGTATCAATAGTCGGTAAAGTAGCAAGTGGCGGACTTATGGTACACGCAATATACAAAGGCGGAGATGGTTATTACAGAGATCTTCCTGCATCAAACAAGGTAGCTGTTGAGAACGCTTTCTTCCCAGGAAGAAATGTAAATGTGGAAACTATGCCAACTTATAAGAGTTCATCAAATAAGATGGCAAAAGCTGTTGCGATTGAGACTCAGGATCTTATTCAGTCGTATGTTGACCTTACTTATAAGCTATCCGAAGCTATAAGTAAAAATGCAGCTAACACACAGGATATAATAGAGAAACTTATTGAAAAGGATGATGAACTTAAAATAGCTCTTTCAAAGAGTGCATCACTAATCTCAATATCACCTGAAAGAAAGTCATCAACAGAAGCTGATGAAGTTCTTAAAGATATGCTTTCATTTGAAGCTACTCAAGCTCAGGTATATTCTGATCTACTCGTACTTGATTATTCAAAAGGAAGAAGCAACTTCTCAGTATTTGAAAACAGATTTGCTGACAGAGTTAACGATCTTTCTGAAAAAGCAAATATACTTGTTAAAGGAATATCAAGGGAATTTACTAAATCCTTCTCTACACCAGCGTTTATATCACTTTCACACGAAGGAGATTTCAGAAAACTTAAAGCTGGAGAGAAGTTTAGTATAACTGTAGCACTTTCCAATATCGGATCATCTTTTGTTGCTAACTCTAAATTCCTTGTGAACTATCCTGAAAATATAGAAGTTGAAAAAGATAATTTCAATGTATCACTTTCACAGGGTGAGACTACCTACAGAACAATCAAAGGAAGAGTAAAATACGATTCAAACAAAGGTCTAAGTTGTCTTTCATTCTCAACTCAGAAGGATAACATGGAACCTGACTGTGATCAGATATGGATAGAGGTTAAATGATATCGTCGTAAAGTGTAAAGCGTGAAGCGTAATGGGTAAATTCCAGAACGTTAACGCAGATGAATAAAAAAAAAAGAGGAAGCGTTTGCTTCCTCTTTTTTTATAATGAATCTCTCTATAAGATAGTTTCGAAGGATAAATCATCATCTACTCCAGTTCTACTTACACTTCAACGCGTGAACATTTTGGGTAAGCGTTTCTGTGCAAGTTTCTCTGTATTAGCTGATAAACCTTCTCATCTTTGTTCTCATCTAACTTTAACCTACTTCAGTCATACCTCCTGTATGCCTTAGTTTATTCAAAAAAACAGTCACTTCATCCGTCGTGAAATTTTTTTGAATTTAAAGTCTCATTTTTACAATAGTCCTTGTCTTAGATTGTCATTCCTTTGAAGAAAGGAATCCAGCTTTTAGATTTTCCTAATTTCTATACTCTATTTTCTACTTTCTGAATTTTTTACTTATAAGATACAATTGCCTCATGTAATTCACTTTATCTTTATAAAATTGGGTGGGGAAACAAGCATTTCAGTAGCGGGGAATCGCAAATAAGCACTAAATTAAGAATTTTTAATGTTTAATGAAAAAATTGGAAAACTTGAATCAAATATAAAGCTAATCGGACCCAGCGAAGAAATATCGAAAATAATTCTTAGAGCAAACAATGATTTATAGTTTGATC
>PKTG01000075.1 GCA_002869225.1 Candidatus Muiribacterium halophilum
CTTCAACATCTTTCCATGAACGAAAGGACCATATTTTTTTCTTATCTTAAGCTTTCCTACCCGGTTTACCTTTAAAAGTCTCGGAAAGTTTTCATCGGTTATTACAAGATAAGGATAGGTCTTATCATCTTTTAATTGAATATTAAACCTTGGTCTGTGTTTTTTTATAAGATTATTCTCAAGTATGAGTGCTTCGGTCTCGCTGTTTGTGATTATATAATCTATCTTTTTATGTTTTCTGACAAGAAGTTTGACTTTGTTGTTCTCTTTTTCCCTAAAATAGGAACTCACTCTTTTTTTAAGGTTTTTAGCCTTACCAACATAAAGGACTTTTCCTTTTTCATCCAGAAAGAGATAGACCCCTGGTCTTTCAGGTATTTTCTGCAATTATCTGCTCCAGAAATTTTATTCGATCTCTTAAGTTTGCTGCTCTCTCAAACTCAAGCATACTTGCAGCAAGTTTCATCTCATATCTTAGAGTGTTTATCTCACGTCTCGCTTCTTTTATGTTCCTGATCTCTTTTTCTCCATTATCTTCCTCGATATTCACATAGGTCTCAAGCATGTTGATATCTGTGTTTTGAATGGTCTTTGGAGTTATATTATGAATCCTGTTAAAAACGATCTGTTTCTCTCTTCTTGCGTTTATAGTTTCTATCGTGTTTTTAAGACTCCTGGTCATGTTATCAGCAAAAATAAGCACTTCTCCCTCAACGTTTCTAGCGCATCTTCCACAAAGCTGTACAAGTGCTCTTTCGCTTCTTAAAAAACCTTCCTTATCCCCGTCGAATATAACAACTAATCCTACTTCGGGAAGATCTATTCCTTCTCTTAAAAGATTTACTCCAATTATTATATCGATCTCATCTTTTTTCATCTGATTGAGTATCTTTGTCCTGTCGATAGTATGTATCTCGCTGTGTAGATACTTCACTCTAAAGTCAAGTTCTATAAGATAGGAGGTGAGTTCCTCTGACATCTTCTTGGTGAGTGTGTTGACTATTATCTTAAGATCGTCTTTAAGTTTCTCTCTTATCTTCTCAATAAGCCGAAAGACCTGTCCTTTTGTCTTCTCAACATGTATCTCAGGCTCTACTATACCCGTTGGTCTTACGATAAGTTCAGATATATGATCTTTATCCGTCTTCCTATATTCATAATCACCAGGTGTGGCACTAACAAAGATGCACTGATTAACCCTTTCTTCGAACTCCTCAAATCTTAGTGGTCTGTTATCATAAGCACTTGGAAGTCTAAAGCCGTAATCAATAAGGTTCTGTTTTCTTGACCTATCTCCATTGTACATAGCGTTAAGCTGAGGTACAGTCATATGCGATTCATCTATTATTAAAAGATAATCTTCCGGGAAATACGACATCAGAGACCATGGTGGATCTCCAGGATTCCTTCCATCGAAGAATCTTGAATAGTTCTCTATCCCTTTACAATAACCAAACTCCTCTATCATCTCAAGATCGTATCTGGTTCTTTGCTCTATACGCTGAGCTTCGATCATTCTTCCGTTATCCCGAAAGAACTTTACTCTTTCAAACATCTCAGCTCTTATAGCTTCTATGGCACTTTCAAGGTTTCTTTCAGGTATTACATAATGTTTTGCCGGGAATATCCTTATCTCCTCGTATCTATATATCCTTTCCTGTTCAATCAGTGTAAAAAGAGAAATATTCTCTATCTCATCATCAAACATCTCTATTCTGAGATACTCACCATCAAAATACGGAGGCATTATCTCTATTATCTCACCTTTAACTTTGAACATACCGTTTCCAAGCGAGAAATCATTTCTTTCATATTGCATATCAATAAGCTTAGATAAAATATCCTCACGTCTTATTGTCTGACCTATACTAAGCATAAGACTCGCTTCCATATAATAATCAGGTTTACCGATGTTATAGATGGAAGATACCGAGGCAACTACAACTACATCTCTTCTTGAAAGTATTGAAGCTGTAGCGTTATGTCTTAATCTGTCTATTTTCTCATTTACAGATGAATCTTTTTCAATATAGGTATCTGACCTTACTATATAACTTTCAGGCTGATAGTAATCGTAATAGGATACAAAATACTCTACCGCATTTTTAGGAAAGAATTTCTTGAACTCGTTGAAAAGCTGTGCTGCAAGTGTCTTATTATGGGTGATGACCAATGTAGGTCGCTTAACTTTCTTTATAACATTTGCCATAGTAAAAGTCTTACCAGATCCTGTCACGCCAAGAAGTATCTGATCTTTTATATTGTTTTGAATTCTTTCAGATAGGTTCTGTATCGCAAGTGGTTGATCGCCTGCAGGTTCAAACGGACTTTCAAGAACAAAATCCATGACAACTACATCTTCCTTGCTTTTTTTCTTAGTTTATTGAGTTTATTTAGAGCATTAATAGGCGTTGTATTATTTATATCTATTTTTTTAAGTTCGTTTATTAAAGCTATGGCTTCTCCATATTTAAAATACTTTTCGGTCGATTTTTCCTGGAAAAGATCAAGTTGATCTGATAGAGTATCTCTATCTATTAATCTTATTGAACTAAAATCAGCTTCCTCATCATCCTGTTGACTATTATCATTATTCTCAAATTTTTCTAAAAGCTGCTGAGCTCTTTTGATCACAGTCTCTGGTACGCCTGCGATATCTGCAACGTGAATACCATAACTTCTGTCAGCTGTTCCATTTACTATCTTATGTAAAAAAACTAGTTCATTTCCCTCTTCTATTATAGCTACGTTATGATTCTTAATTCCTTCGAGATATTTCTCCACAAAGGTCAGTTCATGATAATGAGTAGCAAATAAGGTAAAAGAACCAATTGAATGTAGATACTCAGTAACCGCCCAAGCAATGCTAAGGCCATCATAGGTCGAAGTTCCTCTTCCTATATCATCTAATATCACAAGGCTTCTTTCATCACAGTTTTTTAATATCTGTGCAGTCTCACTCATCTCTACCATAAAGGTACTATGACCCATCGAAAGGTTATCGGAAGCTCCGATACGTGTGAATATTTTTGTATGAATACCGATCTTTGCAAAAGAAGCTGGTACAAAGGAACCCATCTGAGCCATAAGTACTATAAGAGCTATTTGCCTTATATAAGTAGATTTACCAGCCATATTCGGGCCGGTGATTATGTAAAATCTTTCGTTTTCAGAATCCATATAAAGATCGTTTGGAATAAAATCATCTTCCATCACCTTTTCTACTACAGGATGTCTTCCATCGTTTATCTCAAGTATTCTTTCATCAACGATCTCAGGTCTTACATAACGATTTTTAAATGCTGCGATAGAAAAGGAAAGCAAACAATCAAGTTCAGAAATAATATCCGATATCTCAAGTATCTCTCCATAATATCCTATTGTCTCTTTTTTGATCCTTGAAAATATCTCATTCTCGATATTCTGTATTCTTTCCTTTGCGCCTAATATAAAGGCTTCTTTTTCTTTAAGCTCTGGCGTAAAGTAACGTTCGCTGTTTGTCATTGTCTGTTTTCTAATATAATTTTCAGGAACTTTATCTACATTTGATCTTGATACCTCTATAAAATATCCAAAGACCTTATTGTATTTCACTTTAAGATTTTTAATACCTGTTTTCTCTTTTTCTTCAAGTTCAAGTGTTGCAAGCCACTTACGACTATTACGAGAGACTTCACGAAGTTCATCTAACTTCTCATCAAAACCGTTGTTTATAAAGTTTCCATCAGATGATCTTGCAGGTGGTTCATCCTGAATCGCTCTATCTAAAAGATCTGTTAGAGATCTAAGATCTGATATACTTTGTATCTTCTCTTTAAGTGGTCCGTATTTATTTGAAAGTGCTTTGAGTTCATTACTTGCTTTGATTGATTCTCTCAATGATACAAGATCCCTTGGATTATTTCCGCTAAGACTTATCCTGTTTATAAGTCTTTCAATATCCCTTATCTTTTTCAGAAGATGTTGAAGTTCTCTACGAATGAGTGAATTATTATAAAGAAACTCTAAACATTGGGCTCTTTTTTCTATTTTTTTAATATCGGTAAGAGGAGTCAATATCCATTTTCTTAGTTTTCTACCGCCCATAGAGGTAAAAGTGTTGTCTATAACACCGAATAACGTAGCTCTTTTGTTATCATCACTCATTGAATCTATAAGTTCAAGATTTTTTTGAGCTGCTACATCGAGCTTCATTATATCGTCATTTTCTACAATATTTATCTTTCCAATGTTTTTAAGAGTCCCTTTTTGAGTCTCTTCCAGATAATCTATTAGTATGTTTCCAGTCTTTTTCAAAAAAAGATCATCTACTTCCTTCATTATTCCCTTATCAGAAGTCTCCTGATCTAATTTATATTCTGTAATAAAAAAATTTTTCTTAAGTGATAAAAAAAATTTTTCCGGAACATTGTTCTTATCTATAAGTATCTCTGAAGGCATTATCCTATAAAGAACAGGAAACAACTCCTCAGTCTCGGTCTTTTCAAGATTAAACTCGCCAGTGCTAAGGTCACAATAAGCAATGTAAAACATTCGATTGAAAAAAAGACTCAGAATATAATTATTAGATTTTCCATTTAAAGCTTCTTCATCAAGAACGGTTCCCGGTGTTATTATCCTTACAGCTTCTCTTTTGACTATCTTACTTTCACCCGGTAGCGAAGTCTGTTCACAAACACATACCTTAAAACCTTTTTTTACAAGTCTATTTATATATGATGTAGCTGAATGATAAGGAACTCCTGCCATTGGGATTGGATCATCACTTTTTTTATCTCTACTTGTAAGAGTTATATCCAGTTCCCTTGAGGCTATTTCAGCATCTTTAAAGAACATCTCATAAAAATCTCCAAGTCTAAAGAACAGTATTGCATCTTCATGCTGATCTTTAATATCCATATATTGTTGCATGACCGGAGTTAGTTTACTTCTGTCTACCATCTGACTCCCTCGAGTTTTCAAAATATTCACCATATTTGAAAAGATCCAGTTTCTTTCCTGAAGGTACGTATTTATAGTCAACTTCCTCTAATTTACTTCCGTTTAGGATCGCATATATTCCATAAGACAAATAACGAGAGATCTTATCCATGTTTTCAAGGAGGAATGTCTGATCTTTTGTGGAAAATATATTTCCAAGTTCCAGACCAGCTGTCACAGAATTGTTAAAAAGACATATTGACCAATCTGAAGCTGCAGGATCACGTATCTCAATCTCCTGACTATCCTCTTTTTTCATAAGATAAGAGACCCATCTAAGAAGCTCTGATGAAAAGAAAAGATTATCACCACCCATGCCTTCTGGTCCACCTTTTCTCCTGTATCTTTCATATACAGATCTCTCTCTATCCCAGTAATCTCCTTTGAATTTAGAAGGTTGATCATGATCTTCAAAATCCTTATTATAAGACCAGGAGAGCATAGTATTTCTTTTCCCTATAAAAGTCCCATCCAATCTTTTGCCTGTAAAATAAGTACTGGAATCATTTATCATCCATTGTCCGTTTTCATATTTTTTATAAGGAAAGTTCCAATAACGGACAATATCCATTTCTTCCACTTTATCCTGATCTTCCCTGTTTTTTAGTATATAGGCAAACTCATCATATGATGGAGCAAATATCGCACTCATCCCTGAAAAACTCTCTGCACGGACAAAGTTAAGATGAAGACTTATAGTAAGCTGCGGTGAAAAGTCGTTGATTCTAGATAATCTCCCCTTTTCCATTGTGTAATCTTTGTTTGCTGGATCTTTCGGAGAATCAAACATCCTATAAAAACAGTTTACATCTGGAGATTTATCTTTGAGATCAGCAGATCTATCTCTTGTAAGATATGGTTTAAAGATCATTTCTTTATCATGGGACTCTAGTATATTTATTTTGTGTTTCTTGAGAAAGCTTATCGCTTCTTCTTTTCCCTCTTTGGTATTTAGCTTTAAAATATCCTTTTTTAATAATTTACCGAGTTTAAGTACATAATCACGTTCTTTTATTTTCTCTGTATCACCACCGAAATTATACCAGGATAGATACTTTTTTCTTTCACTGCACCATCTATCTCCGCTATCCTTATCTCCGTATTCAGGTATTCCTCCATGTCCCGGATCTATACAGATCTTTATGACATTTTTTTCTTTTTGTAATCCTGAATATGAAAAATAAAAGATAACTATTGAAAAAATAACAAGATCAAGAAAAAGTTTAAAGATCTTCTTTAACATTATAAAAGCTCTCCCATGAGACACCAGTGTTGTCCCTGAGTTATTCTTACCTGTCTAAACTCACCCAGAAGTGTTTCATCTTTCTTTTTAACGACAACTATCTTATTATTCCTTGTTCTTCCTTTTAGATTCTCACCTTTATTATCAAATCCTTCGAAATAGACTTCAAACTCTTTTCCTTCAAGACTTTGATTTATTTCAAGTGAGATTGGGTTCTGTACATCTATTAGTTTTTTTATCCATCTCTGTTTCGTCTCTTCAGGCACTGTTTCGCTCATCTCAGCAGCCTTTGTACCAGATCTTTTAGAATAGACAAATGTATGCACAGCATCGTATCTGACTTTCTTTACAAGTTCAATGGTCTTCTCAAAATCCTCTTCTTTCTCACCTGGGAAACCGACTATTATATCTGATGTTATAGCATAACCTTTCAGTGTCTTCTTAATATATTCTATCTTTTTAAGATATGTCTCTATATCATATTTCCTATTCATCTCCTTTAAAACCCTGTTTGAACCTGCCTGAACAGGAAGATGAATATGTTCGCAAAGATTTTTACCTTTACCGATGACATCGATAAGTGATATATCCATATCCTTTGGATGTGAGGTCATAAACCTTATTCTAGGGATTATGTTAAGCTTATCAATTTTTGATAACAACTTAGTAAAATCGATATTTTCCTCTAGTCCTTTACCGTATGAGTTAACGTTCTGACCAAGAAGTGTAACATCTTTAATTCCAAGACTCGAAAGATATTTCATCTCATCAACAATATATTCAAATGGTTTGGATACTTCATGTCCTCTTACATATGGAACGATACAATAAGAACAGTAATTATCACAACCCTTCATTATTGATATCCATCCTACATAATGATTATCAGGAATCACTCTATCCCCGGATACTATGAATTCTCTTTCTTTAAAATCTCCTACAGATCTCTTACCAGCCTTGACGCTTAATATCATATTCTCAAGACTTCCTATTTCCTGTGGACCAAGAGCAAAATCTATATGAGGAGCGTTCTTAAAAACTTCTTTTTTATCTTTCTGCGCCAGACAACCCATCAGACCGATTATTAATGAAGGATTCTTATATTTTAATTTTTTGAAGTAATTGATCCTACCATAGATCCTTTTTTCAGCACTTTCTCTTACACAACAAGATACTATAAGTATCATATCACTTTGTTCTGTGTCATCTGTAAATGAATATCCTAATTGATGCAGTTTATTTTTAATGACCTCACTGTCATGAACATTCATCTGACAGCCATAAGTCAGTATACATACTTTCAATTATCATCCTCCGGCTTTTTGTTGATAATAATATTCAAGATATTGTTTGACCGTGTCATTATCAGGGTCAATATCACTTGCCCTTTCAAGAATATCAATAGCACTGTCTATCATAGACTCAGATGAATCTATTTCCCATTTCTTAAAATATACAATAGACAGACTAACATAAGCATCAACATTTTCTGTATCCATAGTTATAACACGATTGAAAGCTTCTATAGCTTCCTCAAATCTATTCATCTTCGTATATACGTTTCCAAGCACCATATGAGCATCCACATAATACTCATCTAGATCTATTACACGTTTCATATACTCTATAGCTTTTTCATTTTCAGATTGTTCACTATATATTCTTCCTATTCTATATAAAGCTTCTACATTTTCAGGTTCTTTCTCGATAACAGACTGATAGAATTTCAAAGCTTCAAAATAGTTTCTTTCTATAAAATAGATCTCACCAAAAGTGTACATTATCCTTGGATCATCTCCCATCTTTTCTCTTGCTTTTTCGAGGTTTTCTCTGGCAACCATGTAGTTACCCATCTTGAAATAGTTTAGACCAAGAATAAGATAAATCTCCTCCCTAGCTTCACCTTTTGCAAGAGCTTTTTCAGCCTGCTGAATACTCTTGTTGTAATTTCCTACCTTGTAGAAGTTTCTAGCTTTCATTAGCAAAGCTTCAATTGAATTAGGATCAAGCACGACTTTTTTATAATCTTTATACTTATCAAGATAATATTGAATCCCAGGTTTCTGAATAGCTGGTGCCTGAGAGTAAGCTTTTTCAAAAAATGGATACGCTTCCTCAGCTTCAAGTACGTATACCTTAAACTGACCTTTCAAAAAATTATATAACCAGTAATCATTATAAAAAGGATCCAGCTCCTCAAATATAGAGCTAACAATAAATTTTACATTATAAAATTTTATAGCAAGATTAGATGGCATATCTATAAATTCTATTTTATCTACTTTTTGTCTCTCAAATTCTTTTTTTAGCAATATATCAAGCTCTCTTTTAAAAGAAAAGACCTGCATGAAAGCTCCTAGATCAGTCTTTTCATATTCCTTTGAATGTCTTGCAATCAAAGTATGGAGATAATCAAACTTTTTTTCCCATGAAGAAATCATAAGAAGATAAAGGATTGTTTCAGGTGTAGGATTGTTATAATAAGCTTTTCTGAAATAAGAAAACGATAATTCGCTATCTTTAAGAAAATATATTTTTCCAAGCAAAGCATGCGCCAGAGAAAAATTAGGGTCTCTTTTCAAAGATTGATTAATATAATAAAGACCATCCTGAATCCTATTATCCTGAAGATAATGCTGGGCTAATCTTAATAATTTTCTCTCTTCTGTAGATACTGTAAGTACTTTCTGTCCAAAATTCTCAAACTTCTGTTCTATCGGTGGGACTTTTACCACTAAACTATCAATTGAATAATTAAAATCTACCTTGTGATGTTTTTTTTGATCTTCGAGTATCTTTTGTTTAAATTCAAGATATATTGGATTATCCGGAAAAACATCAAGAGCTCTTACTATCGCATCCATAGCCTTATCAAATTTATTGTTTTCAAGCAGCCACTGTGCATTGGAATACCAATTTTCAGCCTCTGCCTGAACCTGAAAAGGACCAGCTGTTGAACAAACAGCAAATATAAAAAGTATAATAATAAAAAGACTCTTATTCGAAAACATTTATTCATTTTAATAAATACTCGATGATAATACAAGTATGACTACAACAAATTATCAATAAAAATCGCACATAATCTGTTACCTTTTTCATTGAGATGTCTATCTTTAAGAAAAAACTTTTCTGGATTCTCTTTAGAATTAATAATATGTTCTTTAAACATTTTGTATATATCTAACATTTGAACGCCTTCTAATTCCCGTGAGACTCTCTTCATAGCAACGTTCTCAAATTCAAAATAGTTCATGAAATATAATTTTGTCTTTTTATTGACAAGTGAAATTTCTGCTATCTTTCTAAGATCGGACTCAAGCCATTCAAGTATGACATCATCGCCCATATTTTCCATGATCTCAACATTTTGAATTTCACCGTCTATTTTTAACTCTTTGTAAATAGCAATAGCTTCTCTATAATCACCTATTACTTTATAAAATTTAGCCATCTCCAGTTTTGCAGCAACTTTTTTGTTTTCGGGAACCTCTTTTATATATTCCTTAAAGAGAAATATTACCTCTTTAAAATCGCCAATTCTGATATTGTTTTGTATCAAACGTTGGAGATATTCATTTCTTTTCAACTTTTCTTTCCCTTTATTCAGTATATTTATCGCTTTATAATATTCTCTGTTGACAAGTAAAATATCAGAATAGGATAAAATAACATCAGCAACATCGGAATTATTAAGATATATTTTATTATATTTCTCGCTGAGTATTTTAACCCTGTTTTGTTTCTCCAGTTTTTCGATTTCATTTCTTTTTTTTATATAATCTTCTTTTTCCGGAATAGCAGCTATCCATGATAATCTTTTACCAGTCTTCCAGTCCTCTTCGAGAACGTATCCTTTCTTCTCATCATTTATTTCAGAAATTATAAGTCTGAAAAATCTGAAGACTGCTGATCTTTGAAGAAACATACTGAGAATATTCGATTTGTAACCGTTGTATTCACTAAAACCACGAAGATTATATTTATTGTTTAAACCACATTGAACTATAATAATGTCCCATTTTTTTTTATCAATTATTTTTTTTAACCTGTTAAATATATCGTAGGAATTTGCTCCTGGCATTCCGGCATTTTCGATATATACTTTTTTTCCCTCTGTCTCATTTAGAGATCTTTTTATATGATCCTGCCATCTTTCTCCTTCTTTCATCTGAACACAATAAGTAAATGAATCTCCGATTGTAATAATATTAATATCTGCCTGATAATATTTATTATCCGGTTTGTTTAAAAAGAAATATGGACTCATTCTTAAAAAGATTTCAAATAAAAATACTATTAGAATTATTCCGATAAAAGAAGAAAATATCTTCTTTTTCACTTATTTAAGAAAATCCTGGAATTTAAGACGATTCTTATAATTTTTAAGTTTTCTTAAAGCTTTTACTTCAATCTGTCTTACACGTTCACGCGTTACACCAAGTACTTTACCTATCTCTTCTAAAGTCTTTGGTTCCGCATCCTCAAGACCGAATCTAAGTAATATAACGGTCTTTTCCTGTTCGTTTAGCTCAGATAAGACCTGTTTTATCTCTTCTCTTAGTATATTATTAAAAACGGTATCCTCAGGTTTTTCAAATTTATAATCAGTTATAAAATCCCCAAAGACACTATCTTCATCTGATTTAACTGGAACATCAAGAGATAGTGGTTCCTGCATAAAAACAAGAATATCTTTAAGTTTTTCTTCTTTTATCTCCATCTCTTTTGCAATATCTGAGATTGTAAAATCTTTTTTCCCGTTTTCAGTATGTTTCCTGACAATCTTTCTGTACTTATTGATAATATCAATAACATGAATAGGTAATCTGATCGTCTTTGCCTGATCTGATATAGCACGGATAATTGATTGTTTTATCCACCAGGTTGCGTAAGTTGAGAATCGGAAACCCATCTTGTAATCAAATTTTTCAATAGATTTTATAAGACCGATATTACCTTCCTGAATCAGGTCAAGAAAAAGCAGTCCTCTGTTTGAATATTTTTTTGCTATTGATACTACAAGTCTTAGGTTTGCCTGAATCAGAAGCTGTCTCGCTTCCTGATCACCTCTTGATATCTGTTTTGCAAGTTCTTTTTCTTCTTCTTTAGATAGAAGTCCAGTATCGTTAAGTTTCTTTAGATAAGAATTTACAGTATCTTCGGAAAATTTTTTATCCTTGGAACTCTGTTTTTTTTCCTTGATACTCTTAACTGTAATATTATCTTTTATCTTATTTTCGTTTTTCTTATTCTTATCTGAGGTTTTCCCCATATACCTGACCTATATTTTTTTGTAATATTCTACAATAAAAAAAGTTTTTTTTCCAGTTAAACCAATATTTGATATTTAATCAACACCTAATATATCGGCGTATAAAGGTATTTATTTAAAGATTCCTAATCTTCGAAACTTTTCAATTCTTTGTGCTTTTAGGTTTTCTTTATCTTTTAACTCTGAAATTATATTCTTTAAATGGTCTTTCAAAGTATCATAAACCAACCTCGGATCGTTCTGTGCTCCACCAGCAGGTTCTTTTATAATATGATCAATAACCTTAAGTTCAATAAGATCTTTTGCGGTTATTTTAAGATTACTAGCTGCTTCTCTTGCGTATGATGCATCTCTCCAAATTATTGAAGCGCATCCTTCAGGTGAAATAACAGAATAAACAGAGTTTTCAAGCATAGCAATGTGATCTGCAACCGCTATACCAAGAGCACCACCACTTCCACCTTCACCTATAATACAAGCAATGATAGGAACATCCAATTTAAACATTAATTTAAGATTTTCAGCAATCGCAACTGCCTGACCTCTTTTCTCGGCCTCTATTCCAGGATAAGCTCCAGGTGTATCTATAAGAGTTATAATAGGTATATTAAATTTATCAGCTAGTTTGAATATTCTGGCAGCTTTTCGATATCCTTCCGGATGAGGCATACCAAAATTTCTCTCTATCTTATTTTCTGTTCCTCTTCCTTTTTGATGACCTACTACGCAAACATCAATACCGTCTAATTTTGCGAAACCGGTTATCATAGAAAGATCATCTCCAAACAGTCTATCACCATGAAACTGTGTGAATTCGGCAAACATATTTTCAATATAATAAAGTGTATAGGGTCTATCAGGATGTCTTGCAAGAAAGACTCTATCCCAGAAATCCAATTTATTTAAAAGAGATTTTTTCCTTTCCATTAAAGCGTTTATTGCATCATCAAGAGATATCTTCTCCCTTTTTTCAAGTTCTTTTAACTTTTCTATCTCCTGATCTATCTCTTTTATCTTCTTTTCTTTATTTATTTGCATAAATACCCCAGTATCCTTGCTATCGTATCCTTAAGGTCCTTTCTATGGACAACCATATCGACCATACCACATTCCTGAAGAAATTCTGCTTTCTGGAAGTTATCAGGAAGTTTTTGTTTAATAGTCTGTTCTATGACCCTTGGACCGGCAAATCCTATAAGAGCACCTTTTTCAGCTATTATAACATCTCCAAGCATCGCAAAACTGGCACTTACACCACCTGTAGTAGGATGAATCGGAACTGAAATAAAAGGTATCTTCGCATCATCCATCAATGATAGGACCGCCGAGGTCTTAGCCATCTGCATAAGAGACATTATTCCTTCCTGCATCCTTGCACCACCTGATGCACTAACAACAACAAGAGGTCTTTTTCTTTTTATACTGTCCATAGCAAGCCTAAAGAATTTTTCTCCAAGTACACTTCCCATAGAACCACCAAAAAACTTAAAATCTATTACACCAAGATTTACATTTCTGCCATTCATCCTTATTCTTGCTGCAATAAAAGCTGATCTGTTTCCGGTTTTCTTTTCTGTAATAGAGAGTTTTTCTGAATACTTCTGCTGGTTTATAGTAAAATCAAGGAAATCTTCTGAAGAGACATCTTCCCAGAGTTCTTTGAATTTACCTTTGTCTGCTAGCATAGCTATTCTTTCATATACAGGTATGAAATGATGATGTTGACATTTTGGGCATACATAAAGATTTTCAATAAATGCCTTTTGAAAGACACTTGAGCCACATGACTTACATTTTATCCATAAGGATTTAATATTTATATGCTCTGAAAACCAATTCATAGGGATATTCTAATATAGTGGATTTTTAAAATCAAATTAGTGATAGGTATAAATACCTGTATGCGACCTAAACAGTTTATTTATCTTACTTTCATATGATAAAAAATATTATAAGGCTTGAGCTCTTTAACTAAAGTTTCGTGTTCTATATAAATTCTCTTATGTATCTCAAATCCAATATCAGAAAATATTTCTTCGATCTTTTTCTCATTTAGATTAGTTAAATGGTCTCGTTGAGGTACATTAAAAGCATATGTAGTATAAAAAAAACCCTCTTCATTTAAAGAATCTCTTATATCTTTTAACAATCTATCTAAATCCGATATATGTTCTAATAACTCTATTGCAAAGATATTAGAATATATTTTTTCTTTTACAAACTCTTTCTTATTTAAAGAAAGACCTTTTTTTGAAAAATATTGTCTTGTAAAATCAGGAAGAGCTGTATCGTATATATCTGCTTTATCTGGAGATATAATACTAAGTTCAACACCAGGACCAACTCCGATTATACACATCTTTTCTTTATTATTTATACTCAAAAGTTCTTTCATTATCTTTCTTCTATGTTCGGTCAGAATAGCTGAAATGATCAAAGCTATATCATACTGTTGCCGATCAATTGGACCTTTATAATAAACATCGTTTTCAATAAAATATTTCACATCATTTTTGTATTCTTTTAAGAAAAACATATATTTTTCAGAAATATTATCAGGTGATAATGAATAAAATCTTGAATACTCAAATAAAAGATCTGATAGCTTTCTTATTATAAGATCATCTTCTGAATATTTTTCGTACATCAATGAAAGAGCAATATCTACAAATCTATTTTTTTCAGCTACCTCATCTATAAAATTCAACTTATCTTTTCCTCTATCTTTGAAATAAGATCACCAACGTTCTTTAGAGAAATTACCTCAAGTGAGGTAAAACGAAAATCAAATTCCTTTTCAATAGCAACAATAAGCTCTATATTTGTTAGTGAATCCCATTCTTCTACATCCTTAGCAGAACTACTTTCACTTATTTTAAGCTCTTTATCATTAAAGACGTTTCTCATTATATTCTGCAGTCTTTCCAATAAAATACTTTTATCCATTTTTTCCTCTTTGTTGTTTTTTGTTCCTACTACTATTATAATACATTAAACAAAATATATAATACAGGTCAATTAAATGCTTTTTAATTCGCTACACTTTTTATTTTTTTTTCCAATAGTCTTTCTTATTTATTATCTTATTCCAAACAAATACAGATGGATACTATTACTTACAGCATCATATTACTTTTACATGTCATGGAAGCCAGAATATGTCGTTCTCCTTTTATTATCTACAACAATTGATTATCTGGCTGCTTTATATATGGCAAAGACAGATGACCTAAAAAAAAGAAAGAAACTTCTTTATATGTCACTTACGGGAAATCTAGGAATGCTTTTCTTTTTTAAATACTTTAATTTTTTTAATCAGAACATTAATCTAATATTACATAATATCAATAAAGATATGGGAATACCTGAGTTAAATATCCTCCTTCCACTTGGTATTTCATTTTATACATTTCAAAGTCTCTCATATACAATCGATGTGTACAGGGGTGAAAGAGAACCCGAGAAACATTTTGGGATTTTTGCACTTTACGTATCTTTCTTCCCACAGCTAGTTGCTGGACCAATAGAGAGGTCGACTCATCTTCTACCACAGTTTAAAAAGAAAATATCATTTAAATACTCTAATGTAGTAGATGGTGCCAAGACTGCCGCCTGGGGATTTTTTAAAAAGATAGTCATTGCAGATAGACTAGGTATAATCGTAGAACAAGTATATAATAGACCACATGAGTTTACAGGTTATTTTCTAATTGTTCCTACAATTCTGTTTTATTTCCAACTCTACTGCGATTTTTCGGCTTATTCTGACATTGCCATAGGAATAGCCCGAATGATGGGATTTGATCTCATAAAAAACTTTGATAGACCATTCTTTTCAAAAAGTGTATCTGAGTTCTGGAGAAGATGGCATATATCACTTTCTAGTTGGTTATATGATTATCTTTATACACCACTTGCGATCAATTTCAGATATTTTGGTAAGATCGGGATAGGTCTTGCAGTACTTATCACATTTCTCTTATCCGGTCTCTGGCATGGAGCATCATGGAAATTTGTGATTATGGGTCTTTTTCATGCTATTTATATAATAAGTGCATATATTTTTAAGAGATATGGAATATGGGAAAAACTTCATTTGAAACAAATATCCCAAAAGCTCCCTAATATATCTTCTGTTTTTAATATCTTAACAACTTTCATTTTATGTTCTTATTCTTTTATATTTTTCAGAGCTTCAAGCACCTCGGAAGCTATATATATAGCGAAAAATATTTTTGTAAATCTTGGGCTCTCTGTAAATGCAAAAAATTCAATGCGCTTCCAGTTAAACCGACTCGGAGATTCAATGAAAGTTTATGATATTAAATACTATTCATTATATCTATCAATTGCTTTTATACTTTTGCTAATTATAGTTGAATATATAGGTGCAGATAAGATAAAAGCCTTTTTAAAAAGATTTCCAATATTTTTCAGATTTATAATTTATTATATTTTCTTTATGATAATCGTATTATTCGGAGTATTTGAAGGTAGTAGATTTATATATTTTCAATTTTAGGAGAGAGATTGTTTAGATTTTATTTAAAATCATTTTTTTTAATAGCAGCTGTAATAGGAACTATTTTTGCTTTTAATTATATAATATACACAAATCATATTCACAAAGGTTATGATTTTCATGAACGTATATCCCAGATACTGCTGCAAGGTAAGACTGCTGCTGGAATGTATGCATTTGACAGTGCTCTGGCTAAGAGACTATATATTGAAAAAGCTGGAAAAAGAAAACTGGATGTTCTTATTCTTGGTACAAGTAAAGTAATGCTTGTAGGTGGTGATATGTTAAAAGGGAAAAAATATTATAATGCTGCAATTCTCCTTGCATCAATAAAAGAATATGAGACTATGTTTTATATTTGTGAAAAAAACGGTTTCAGTGCTGATAATATTCTAATAGAAATCGATCATAGGCTCTTTTCTAAAAAACATGAAAAATGGAATTATCTAACTATATATGATAAATACTGGGAGTTTTTAAAGTGGATATATCCTGATAGGGATAATACCAAATCACTTTCAGACAGATTCAAGTATTTCATCTCAAAGTATGAAAATTATTTTTCTATTTCTTATATGCATCAGACAATAGCAACTATTATGGCAAAACAGAAGACTTATGATGAGAATATATTTTCTGCACAATTGGATAATCCTGCTACATACGGTTTTGGTTGGTTAATAAGTCCGGATGGAAGAATGCATTTCCCAGGTGGTTTTAGATTTTCAAGTCAAAAAGATCTTAACACCTCAGTTGAACATTGGGTAGCTTCAAATGATAAAGATTTTTATTATAAGGACCAGGAGATCTCTGACGAACTGGTAAATAACTTTGTTGATTTTGTATTATTCCTTAAAAGAATAGGAAAAAAAGTCTATTTCTTTGTTCCACCTTATAATCCAATACTATATAATACGATCAAAGATGATCCAAAATACGATATTTTTTTAAGAGTAGAAAAACTCATAAGAAAGATAGGGAAAGAAAATAATATAAAAGTATATGGTAGTTTTGAACCTAAAGGATTTACAAAAGATCAGTACTATGATCATTGGCACTCAAGAGAAGAAGTTATGAAAACAATATTTAAGAATATAGATTTTGATGAATAAGGAATTATTATGAGACTATTTTTACTTAGACAGAACATACAAAAAACAGACCGACAGATACTAAAACTATTAAAAAAACGTTTTTTCTTATCAAAAGAAATCGCTAAGGAAAAAAGAAAAGAGAAAAAAGCTATTAAGAATGAAAAAGTTGAGCAAAAACTTTTATACAAGTATACAAATGGTTTTTCGATCTCGGAAAACATCAGACTGATATATAAAGAAATATTTAAACAATCAAGAGAGTTTCAGAAAAAGATCAACTCACAAAAGTACTGATAGGTTTCCAATCTTTTACACTTAGTTTCCATATATTTTTATCCTTTTTGAAACCAAGATTTGAATATAGATCCTTTACATAAGCGTTTCTACCGGAATCAATAAATTCACCTATGATGTTTTTTATTCCTGCTTTTTCAGCTTTTAAAACAAGATCATTTATCATAAAATGCTCAAAGGTCTTTTTAAAAACTCTACATGAAAGAAGAAAAGTATCAATAAACCA
>PKTG01000078.1 GCA_002869225.1 Candidatus Muiribacterium halophilum
ACCTGTCATAGCATCAACTACCAGCAGTATATCGTCGAGTTCGATGTTCTTTTCTATCATCACAAGCTCGTCCATGAGAGCTTCATCTATATGTAATCTACCAGCGGTATCGATTATTATTGTATCAATACCTTTTGGAAGTGCATATTCCTCTGCAGCTTTTACTATTTTGTATGGTTCTATATCAGTTCCCATACTGAACACTTCGACATCTATACTTTCACCAAGTGTCTTAAGCTGTTTTATAGCAGCTGGTCTATATATATCGGCTGCAACAAGAAGCACTTTCCTGTTCTGACCTTTAAGATTATAAGCAAGTTTTGCACAGGATGTTGTCTTACCAGATCCCTGAAGACCTGCAAACATTATCCTTGTTATCCTGTTTGGATTAAAGTTAAGCTTTTCATTTGTACTACCAAGTATCTCAACCAGTTCCTCGTTCACGATCTTAATGACCTGATGTCCTGGTGTAAGACTTTCAAGTATATTCGCACCAAGTGATTTTTCTTTTACACCCTTTACGAATTCCTTGACCACTTTGAAGTTTACATCCGCTTCTAAAAGAGCAAGTTTTACTTCTCTTAAAGTGTTTGAAAGGTCCTTTTCAGAGAGCTTCCCTTTACCTTTCATCTTGTCAAAGATACTGGTAAGCTTATCACTTAAATTATCAAACATTACTTCTCCATGGTATTTTTTTGTCTATAAAATATAATATACATACAAGAGTTTGTCAAGAATAGAGACAAACTTATTGCATTCTTTGGGGTTTGGAATTTGGTGTTTGGGATTTGGGAAGGTCTTGAATCCCCAAAATCCAGTTTTATCCCAAAATCCAGTTTTCTGCCTGTACCCGTTTCGCTTTACGCTTCACGCTTTACGATTAGTTTTACTGCTACAATGATATCAATCCATTATTTTGTGTTGCAAGCCATATCATATCATCATGCAGTTCTATATCAAGTATCCTATATTCTTCAGTATCAGGAACCATCTGAGGATTTTCATCTTCATCTATATAATAAAGACCTCTTCCTGTTCCAAAATATATTTTCCCATTTATGTTCTTTAAACTAAGAATAACCGGGTATTTGATCCCGTTCTTTTCCTTATATAATTTAAACCTTCTACCACTAACTAGAAGAACAAGCCCTTTGTTAGTGCCTATCCACAATTTATCTCCCTGAAATTCAAGTGATAAGATCTCATCCGATGGAAGCATTGACATACCAAGTTTTTTATTTATATTTCTCCAGGTTCCATCTTTATAAATGTACAATCCTTTATATTTTGAGCCTACAATGACAAGTCCATCTTCCTCATTTACTTTTATACAGTTGACCGAAAGTGCGTCAAACTTACCCATAGAACCTTTTTCAGTATCCTTATTTACATGTCTCCATGTATCCCCGCTTGTGTCCCATGTAAAAAGTCCTTTATCAGCGGTTCCCACAAAAAGTCTATCTCCAAGTTTAGCAAGTGCATTTATATAGTTCGTATCTAGAATGAGCAGGTTGTTTTTGTAGAAATTTGTACCAATATCTGATTCATATTTATAGACACTGATTCCACCATCTGTTGCAACATAATATTTCTCACCAATTCTTTCAATATCATTTACCATATTGTTTACAAGAAATGAGTTCCCTTTGACCATCTTTACAGAATTAGGTTCAAACACGGGATAATCAGCATATTTTTGTAAGAATTTAGTACCATCTTTTATATTTAAACCTCTGTCCGTTCCTATAAAAAGCCTATAACCATCAGAATAGAGACATCTCACAAAAGAAGATGTTAATTCACCTCTTCCAAATACCGAAAAATCATCATATTTTTCAGCCACCACTAAAATACACATTGCTGTTATTATCAATAAACAAAAAATTCTTTTCATATAACCCTCCTAGTCAAAAAGAGCTTTGACAAAATCTTCAGCAGAAAATTCTCGTAGATCATCAATACCTTCACCAACACCTATATATTTAACTGGAACATTTAAGTCGTTTACTATTGGTAATATTATACCACCTTTTGCTGTTCCGTCCATCTTTGTAAGTAAAATTCCATCAATATCTATTACTTCTTTAAAGGTCTTTGCTTGAATAAGTCCGTTCTGACCACTAGTTGCATCGATAACAAGAAGCGTCTCAACTTCAATATCACCAGCAGCTTTTTTTACAACTCTTTTTATTTTTTCAAGCTCTTTCATAAGATTCACTTTATTGTGAAGTCTTCCTGCTGTATCAACAAGAATAGTATCCATTTTCCTTGAGACTCCGGCACTTACACCATCGTATACAACAGCAGCAGAATCCGAACCTTCGGTATGTTTGATTATTGGACATTTATTTCTGTTAGCCCATATCTCAAGCTGTTCAATAGCTGCAGCTCTAAAGGTATCACCGGCAACAAGAAGGACGTTTTTACCATTTTGTTTAAAATTCTTAGTAAGCTTACCAATTGTCGTAGTCTTTCCAGCACCGTTTACTCCAACGACAAGAAAAACTTTGGGTGATGTATTAAAATAAATTTTACTATCTCTTTCCAATATCTTTTTAAACTCTTCTTTTAAAAAATTCATAACACTATCAGTGTCAGTTAATTCGCCCATAATAGACTTTTTTTCTATTTGTTCAATCAATTTTAGTGTTAGCCCAGTTCCAATATCAGCCTGAATAAAAAGGTCCTCAAGTTCTTCAAGTGTATCCTCATCTATCTTTCCAAAATTAAGTATTTTTCTAATATTGAAAGTAAAACTATCTCTTGTCTTGGATAATCCGGTTCTAAGTCTTGAAAACCAATTCTTTGCTTTTGGTTTTTCTGCGACCTTCATATCTTCTTCGGTGAGCTGAGAATCATCTCGTGCTTCCATTGCCGGTTCTTCAATGGAAGCAGTTGGTGGTTCGTAGTTTGTGGTTTGTAGCTTTTCTGCTTCTATCGAAGTATCTGGTTCTGTCTGTTCTTGTCGTGATTCTTCNGTCATCTGTAATCTGTGAACTGTTAACTGTTTCCTGTTCCATTGTTTCCTGTTCTTCTAATTCCCCATTCTCAATTCCACATTCCACATTGCTCTCTATCCCTGCTTCTTCTACTTCTTCTTGATGAACTTCCATTGGTGATTCTTCAATGGAAGCAGTTGGTGGTTCGTAGTTTGTGGTTTGTAGCTTTTCTGCTTCTATCGAAGTATCTGGTTCTGTCTGTTCTTGTCGTGATTCTTCNCGTGATTCTTCTGCTTCTATCCCTGCTTCTATTAATTCTTCATTTTTAATTGTTAATTCTTCATTACTGTCATCTGTAATCTGTGAACTGTTAACTGTTAACTGTTCTTCTGTTTCTTCTATTTCATCGACTCGCGACTCCTGACTCTCGACTTGCGACTCATTTTCTGCCTCTATTTTTTGCTCTTCAACTAAATCCTGATTCTTAACTCCTAAATCCTGTTCTTTATCTTTATCTTTCTTTTTCGAAAAGAATTTCCAGAATGCCATGCTTCCTCCTAGTATTTCTATGCCTTAAAACTGAATCTATCTTTTTTCTGATTTTTTCTG
>PKTG01000132.1 GCA_002869225.1 Candidatus Muiribacterium halophilum
GGCACGGGCAAAAGCCCACCGGATTTTAAGTCCGGTGCGTCTACCTATTTCACCACTCCGGCAGAACGCAACTTCAGTGTTCATATTTTCTCATACAGGTAGTACATTGTCAAGTTACCAGGTACCTTCTAGCAGGCAAGCCTTTATAAAGCGATCGATCCCGCCATTTAGTACATCATCAACATTACCGGTTTCCACATTTGTCCTATGATCTTTAATCATAGTATAAGGTTGAAGAACGTATGAACGTATCTGACTTCCCCATTCTATTTTCTTCTGTTCACCAGTCATCTCTGATAATTTAGCAGCCTGTTTCTCAGCTTCAAGCTGCTTGAGTTTTGCCTTAAGCATCTTCATTGCAGTCTCTTTGTTCTGCATCTGTGATCTTTCGTTCTGACACTGAACAACTATCTTGGTCGGAAGATGAGTTATCCTTATTGCAGAATCGGTCTTATTTACATGCTGACCACCTGCTCCACTTGCTCTATAAGTATCAATCCTTAAATCTTTTTCATCAACTACTATATCTTCAACATCATCTATCTCAGGAGTGACATCCACTGAACAAAATGATGTATGTCTTCTTCCAGCTGAATCGAATGGAGATATTCTTACAAGTCTATGAACTCCTTTTTCACATTTAAGATAACCAAATGCTTTTTCGCCTGATATTTGAAGTGTAACACTTTTTACACCTGCAACATCACCTGGCTGGAAATCAATCGTATCGACCTTAAAACCTCTTTTTTCAGCCCACATAGTATACATTCTAAGCAGTATTGATGCCCAGTCGTTTGACTCGGTTCCACCTGCTCCAGGATGAAGTGAGATATAAGCATTATTGTTATCAAACTCATCGGAAAGCAGAAGTTCTATCTCAAAATCAGAATATTTATCTTCAAGAATACCGATCTTCTCCATCAGTTCATCACCAAGAGCTTCGTCGTTCTCCTCTTTTAGAAGTTCGACAAGAATGTTTGTCTCATCAAAAAGCTCTACCAGTTTTTTATATCTTTGTATCTGACCTTTCAAAGATGTCAACCGGTTCATTACCTTCTTGGCTTCTGCCTGATGATTCCAAAAGTCAGGTTCAATACTTTTCTTTTCTAATTCGTTGATTTCGGTTTCAATTTTAGCGGGGTCAAAGATAGCTCCTAAGCTGGTCTATCTTACTTCCATACTCTTCAAGTTTTGGTAACTGTTCTAAATATGACATCATGCCTCCTTAGCTTGAGTATTTTTTAAATTTTCTATATTATATAAGTATAAGAAAGACTAGTCAAAGTCAATAAGAAACTTGGAGGGAAAATGGCATTATTCACAGAAGTAAAGAAAGGCGAGGACAGTATCGTTCTGAAACTGAACGATAACATAAACTCTCAGACTATCGAAGAATTAGAAGAAACTCTTAAAGGTTATGTTAAATCAGGAATTCTGAAAATAGTTATAGATCTTAAAGATATTGAGTTTATTTCTTCTCAAGGCCTTGGTGTTCTTGTTATAAATTATAAGCCTCTAGCTGAAAAAGAAGGTTTTATTGCACTTCTTAATCTTAACGACTCTATAAAAAGAGTTATGGAGATCACTAGACTTGATAAAGTGATAACAGTAGCTAAATCTTTAAAAGAAATAGAGCTATAACACTTCGGAGAATGGAAATTTATAGAATTAATGGGGGAAAACCCCTAAAAGGCACAGTAAGAATAAGTGGATCGAAAAATGCTGCCTTACCCCTCCTCGCAGCATCCATTCTGATCAAAGGCAAAGTCGTATTTGAAGATATACCTGCATTAAAAGATGTCTTTACAATGTTTGAACTTTTAGAGCATATCGGAGCAGATATTGATTATGACCCTAAAAGTAAGATAGCTGTAATAGATACTTCTAATATTTCAAAACACGAAGTCCCATATGAACTTGTCAAGAAGATGAGAGCATCTTTTATTCTAGCTGGTCCTCTACTTGCAATATTCAAAAAAGCAAAAGTATCACTACCTGGCGGATGTGCTATTGGTTCAAGACCTGTAGATATTCATTTGAAATGTTTTGAGAAACTTCTCATAAACTGCAGGAACAAATCAGGTAATATAATAATGAACAAAAGCAGAAAGAAAGAACAGGACGATCCAGTAGAGATAATCCTCGATTTTCCAAGTGTTGGGGGAACACAGAACATAATAATGGCCTCAATATACGAAAACAGGACTGTAAGAATAATCAATTGGGCAAAAGAACCTGAAGTTGTCGTTTTAATAGATTTTCTAAAAGAAGCCGGAGCTAATATCAAGATAGATGAAAACGTTGATATAGTAATTAAAGGTGGAAAACAACTTAAAAAGAGTGTTAACTTCAAAAATATACCAGATCGTATAGAAGCTGGTACTTTTATGATAGGCACCTTGATAACCGGCGGCGAAGTAAAACTAACAAACATCAATATTCCTCATTTAAAAAATATGATAGAAAAATGTATAGAATGTGGTGCTGTAGTTGATGTAAAAAGAACTTCGCTTGAGATCAAAGCATCAAAGAAACATCATCCCATAAGAATAAAGACCCTTCCATACCCTGGATTCTCAACTGATCTACAGGCTCAGTTCTCTGCCTTTTTAGCAACTGTTCCTGGTTCAAGTATTATTGAAGAGACAATTTTCGAGAACAGATTCAATCATATACCAGAGCTTATAAGGATGGGAGCAGACATCTTTATAGATAACGATTCAGCTAATATCAGCGGAGTCGAGAAACTAACGGGTGCTCAGGTGATGGCATCAGATCTCAGAGCTGGGGCAGCACTTGTTCTGGCAGGTCTTTTTGCCCAAGGCGAGACTGTTGTTAGAAGAATATATCATATAGACCGAGGTTATGAAGAGTTTGATGATAAACTTCGTAAACTCGGTGCAGAGATAGTCAGAGAAAAACTTTCAGANAACTTTCAGAATAAAAAAACTGGGATTAGGATTTAGGAATTAGGGGTTAGGGTAGGATTTGATTTTCACAAACACCAAAATCCGGTTTCATCCCAAACACCAGCTTTTTCGAATAATCGACCAATCGTGCTCATTCATGCTTCTTCATTTCACAACGCAATAAACGCACGAACGCTCGAACGTCTCAAGGTTAATATTCACCACTCACAATTCCCCACTATTCATTTTAAGAGTTGACTAATAAAAATAAAATCTTGATAATTAATCACATGAATAAGTTTAAAAGAAACATCTATCTTTTGTATATAACCAAGTTTTTGCGTTTTCTTCATTTTTTCGGAGCTGTATCAATACCATTCTTTAAAGATTGGGTAAATTTCAGCTATACTCGAATCTTTATACTTCAAGCAACATTCTCATTAGGTGTTTTTATATTTGAGATACCAACCGGAGTGATTGCAGACAGATACGGAAGAAAATTATCATTAATACTGGGT
>PKTG01000110.1 GCA_002869225.1 Candidatus Muiribacterium halophilum
ATTATTTCTTCCAGCCCAAATTATTTCCACTCCATCAAAGCCAGCTTCTTTTGCAAGCTCAAATGTATATTCAATTGGAGATTTATAAAGGCATCCATCAGATAATAAGATTTTCATAGAAAATATTATAGCAGAAGAAAAACGAAAACGCACTATGGGTAAATAGAAGTCGATATTTTGATAATTTTAAACGGATAATAAGGTAGCCAGGAAAAATGGTAATATGGATAAAGGTACGAAAAAACAAGATGAAGATGTTCAGTTGTTACATAAAAATTCTATTGCTTTTTATCGATTTATATCTTATCATTAATATAGAAAAGACAGTAATCGGTATAAGTGTATAAGTTTATAAGAACCCCAAATAAGACAAGGGGAGAAAGTATGAAAAAGACATTTTTTATCGCAGCATTGATCCTTACATTTACATTATCGGTTTGTGCTCTTGATATTGATTCTCTTGATGGTGCGTTTAGAATAAACAAATTGACTGAAGATGGATATCAGACTATTAATAATGTAAATCTCGTTCAGCAATCTGATGAAAGAGGAACAATTTCCTATGAAGGTACAACAGAAGAAAGAAACTCGAGATTTAACATAACATTCTTCCATGAAGATGATGGTGTATATGCTATTGTTGAAGATGGTGATTTCGAAGCTATTTATGTTGTATCAGATGCTTCAGATTTTCATATCACACTTGTTAATACTGATTACCCTTATGATGAGATGAAGCTTGTCTATGATAAATCAGGCAATGATTTTGATTATGACCAGTATTACAGCTACCTTGCTTGTCTTGATGAAAGAGATCTGAAAAGAAAGCTTCATGATCTTATAGATAATCAGAAAGCTGTTGGTTATAATTCTGCAAGAGTATATATATTTAGAGATCTTTATAATAAAGATGGTTATGTTGAAGGTGTATATACTGGAAAGACTCTTAAGACAAATAATGTTCCGAATTCTAATATAATGAATACAGAACATACATGGCCTCAGTCTCATTTTAGCGGAAGTGAAGCATCAACAAAGAAATGTGATCTACATCATCTTTATCCAACAGATTCTAAAGCAAACTCAAGAAGAAGCTCATTTGATTTTGGTGAAGTCGATAGTATAACCTGGCAGGAAGGTGGATCATACCTTGGTTATAATACAAACGGTCATATGATATTTGAACCAAGAGATGAACATAAAGGTAATGTTGCGAGAGCTATTTTCTATTTTTCTGTAAGATATAATCAGAGTGTAAATCATTAACAGGAAGAAGTTCTTAGAAGATGGAACAAAGAAGATCCAGTTGATGAAGAGGAATTTTACAGAAATTCAGCTATAGAGGATATACAGGATAATAGAAATCCATTTATCGATCATCCTGAATTTATCGATCAGATATCAGATTTTTAAGCTTTAAAACATAAAACTTAAAAAGACCTTCAAAACGAAGGTCTTTTTTTTATTCAAAAAAACTAAATTACTAAGATTTTAAAGGCTTTTAGTTCATAACTGGAAAACAAATTTTTCCGAAACTTTTTTGTTTTAATCCAAGGTTTTTCTTTTTTGTTGATTCTGATAGAATGAATTTATGAGTATAAAATCAATGTATGACGATGTCGCTCAGAAAGACCATAGCGTAAAAAACGCTCCTTTCTATGACAAAAAAAATATACCTGAAAAGTTCATGACAGAGGTATTTGGTTGCGGAAACCCTTTGAAGTATCAGCTTAAGGATGATTCCTGTTTAAATATCTTAGATATTGGTTGTGGAACAGGTATTGATATCTATCTTTCAAAAGAACTCTATAAAAATGGAACTTTTATAGGTGTTGATATCTCGCTTGAGATGTTAAGAAGAGCTCAAAATAATTTTCAGGATGAGGATATTGAAACATTTTTTGTTCAGGCAGATATAAATAAATTACCTTTTAAAGAAAAAGTCTTTGATAGGATTGTCTCAAATGCTTGTATTCATCTGGTACCTGAAAAGACTGATGTCTTTAATGGTATATTTAACACTTTAAAAGAAAAAGGACAAATATTTATAAGTGATATAGTTATTGAAAATGCATGGAAAGATCCGTTTTTTAAAGAAGAGTTTGAAGCAACTGGCGGTGTTTTTCTTTATGGCGGTATACAGGATGAAAAAAGTTATTTTAAAACTCTAAAAAAAGCAGGTCTTAAATCGGAAATTCTTAAAAAAAATTATTTTGATCCAGCTCCTCAGGTCATTCCTCTTATAAAAAGTAAATATCAGAGAAAAGGGGAAGAGTTTGTTGATAAAGTCGCAAATGAACTTAGTCAAAACCTTTTTTCTGCAGTTGAATATGTAGCTTATAAAGGTCAAAAACCAAAAATAGCTAATATTTGTAAAAAGTGTGATAATTCTATACATGTTCCGTTTAAATATGAGATCGATATCAGATCGGAAGATATTAAAAGACTTATTGATAAAGAGATAAATATGATTGATTGTCCGTATTGTGGTGAACTTTATGAACCCGAAGAATCTTTTATGGTTGCCTGTCCACCTTCCGAAATAATTGTAAAGTTTCCCAAGGATTGGAAACTGTTTTCAGAGCTTATGGAGCCGGAAGTTTCACAAGCAAAAGAAAACGGAGTCGATATAATATATTTTTATGAACCTGATAAGTTTATTAACGAGGTAGAACACAGATATAAAAAACTAAAGCCTTTAAAAAGAGGTATATTTCAGAGGTTAAAAGATGTTTTCTTTAGTTGATGATGTTTATGTTGAAGACAGACTTTTTACTCTTAAAGCAAGATGTGAATACGAGAAATGTAAAGGTGCTTGTTGCAAAGGAGAAGGACTTGGGACTCCACTTTTTGAGGAAGATATAAAAAGAATAGAAAAAGAGACAGGAGAGTATGATTTTTTTGATTATCAAAGGGGGCCAAGATTAAAACTAAGAAAAAATGGTGAGTGTATGTTCTTAAGAGGTGACAATTGTACGATAAATGAAATAAAACCATTTTTCTGTCTGGCTTTTCCGGTTGTACTTCATATAAAAGACGGTTTCAAGTATCTTATGTTTCAACCATATAGTGAGTGTTCATTTGTTAAAAGTGATATCCATTATGTTCAATCTATAAGTAGAGCTCTTGTTCAAAGATTCGGGCAAAGATGGTATGATAGATTATTAGAAAGACTAAAATAAACGATAAAAACCGACAATCGGATAAACGTAAAGCGTAAAGCGAAATGGGTGGCTTTGTCGAAATGCTTTGCCATGCAAAGGGTTTAAACACTTTCTGAAAGAAAGCACACGAACTTTAGTTCGTCATCTTTTTTTCGAAGAAAAAATATTTTGGTGTAAGCCAAATAACAAACTCCGGAGGAGTTCCATGTATAGATGTAGTGAATGTGATCATAAATCTGCACAATGGTATGGGAAATGCCCGGGTTGCGGAGAATGGAATACTTTTATTGAAGTAGCCGATTCCGGTTTATCCAAAGGGAAAAAAAGAAGTAAGAGTTCATCGAAAGCATATAAGATAAAAGAGCTCAAGACTGAGACTGAGATGAGATTTTCAAGTGGAATATCGGAACTCGATAGTGTACTTGGAGGTGGGATCGTATCGGGTTCTGTTGTACTTATTGGGGGGCATCCAGGCATAGGTAAATCAACACTTCTGATGCAGGTATCGGCTAGTATAGCAATGAAAAGAAAAGTATTATATATTACAGCCGAGGAGTCTGCTACTCAGGTTAAACTTAGGGCACAAAGATTAAACTGTGAAGAGGACGATATATACATACTTGCCGATTATTCGCTTCAAAATATTATGGATACTCTTGATAATATAAAACCAAATTTTGTTGTTATAGATTCTATTCAGACATTAAAATCAGAAAATGTGGGTACAGTTCCTGGGACAATAGGTCAGGTCAGAGAATGCGCCTCAACTCTAACAGAATATGCAAAATCTAATAATATCCCGTTGTTTATTGTTGCACAGATAAATAAGGACGGAAATATAGCGGGACCTAAACACCTTGAACATCTTGTAGATACAGTACTTTACTTTGATGAGAGTAGAGATTATTCTTTCAGAGTTCTTAGAAGCGTAAAAAACAGATACGGTCCGGCAAATGAACTTGGAATATTTGAGATGACATCAAACGGTCTAATACCCAAAGATGAGCATATACTTGTCGGTACCATCAAAGAACTTCCAGGTCTTCAACTCGTTGTTGCTATGGAAGGGCTAAGGTCGCTTGTCACAGAAGTGCAGACTCTTGTATCAGAGACTGGATTTTCAATGCCTCAAAGAATGGCAGAAGGGTTTGATAGAAACAGACTTTTATTTTTGTTAGCGGTTCTTGAAAAAAAAGCAGGAATTTTCTTTAGAAATCAGGATGTTTTCTTGAATGTTCCAGGAGCTGTTAGACTCTCAGATCCCGCTGTTGAACTTGGGGTTTGTGTATCTCTTGTTTCTTCGTTTAGAAACATGAGTGTAAATCCGCTGGATTATGTTTTTCTTGGAGAAGTAGGGCTAACTGGTGAGATAAGATCGGTACCATTTCTTGATAAGAGACTAGTTGAAATAAAAAGATTAGGAATAAAGAACGTAGTCTTAGCAAAACCTGTTAAAAAGATCAAAGCGCCAGCTGGAGTGAAACTGGAATATTATACTTCTGTATCCGAAGTAGTACGAAAGTTTTTTAGATGATTTTTTTCGATAAAAAATATCATAAAAAATCGTCTTTACAAAAAAAAATTAAATTTATATAATATCCACACCTGCGGAGAGATGTCCGAATTGGCTAAGGAGCCGGACTTGAAATCCGGTACGCGCGTGAGCGCAATTAGGGTTCGAGTCCCTATCTCTCCGCCATCTTTTTTTTTTAATATACCTAAGTAGTGTGGAGAGATGGCCGAGTTGGCTGAAGGCGCACGCCTGCTAAGCGTGTAATCGACTAACCTCGATTCGAGGGTTCGAATCCCTCTCTCTCCGCCACTTGGATTGACAAGCGCCTGTAGCTCAGTTGGATAGAGCAACGGATTGCGGATCCGTAGGTCAGTGGTTCGAATCCACCCAGGCGTGCCATGGGAATAATCGAAAGTGGAGAGCTGTCCGAGCTGGTTGAAGGAGCACGCCTGGAAAGCGTGTATACGGCGAAAGTTGTATCGCGAGTTCGAATCTCGCGCTCTCCGCCATTTTTATATGAGCGACGAGAAATGGAGAGATGGCTGAGTCCGGTTGAAAGCGCTCGACTCGAAATCGAGTAGACGATGAAAATCGTCTCGAGAGTTCGAATCTCTCTCTCTCCGCCAAAATAAAATATAACTATTAACCAGTCGTGCTAGCCGGGGAGTTAGCGGTGCCCTATTCCTGCAATCCGCTATAGCAGGGGTGAATTCCCAACTAAGCCAACCGAGTTTTGAGGCTGGCCTAGGAAAGTGGTGTTGATAGTCGGGTCTTATGCAACAGAAACCTGTGAACCTCGTCAGGTCCGGAAGGAAGCAGCGATAAGCGGGATCTTTTGTGTGCCATAAGGTTGCCTGGCTGGAGCTAACTACTTAGGTAACGCTCAGGGCAGGAAGGCGAGGAAGGGTGCACGACCCTAACAAAAAAAGCGTACACAAGATGTACGCTTTTTTTGTATAAATATAATCAAAAATTTTTACCAAATCAGACTATTTATATCATAATTTATATTGCGGGTCCTGACGCTGCGGTCTTTCCCAGAATTGAAAGTACAAAACAACTTTAGCAATTTGGGAGCCCTGACCTACACGCCACCCACGATTATTAGTTATACAATAAAGAAAAGACCTTTTCCAACTACATCTTAGAATAATGAGAATGATAATATGTGATTTAAAGCTAAAACTTTATCAGTGGGTGACACCAGAAAGTAAAAAGTTTGGAATTGGGACCGTTTCGCTTTACGCGTTTCGATAATGCACGTTAATTGACATATGTCAAACGTGCATAGTATCATTTGAATTATGAATTTATATAGAAAATACCGACCGCAAAAATTCTCTGATATAGTACAGCAGGAATTTGCAGTCAAGACCTTAAAAAATATTCTTATTACAAGAAGAATTGCACATGCTTATCTTTTTAATGGTCCTCGTGGGACTGGTAAGACTTCACTTGCTAAGGTTTTTGCTAAAGCATTAAATTGTCTGGATGATACTTCCTACGAACCATGTCTTAAGTGTAAGAACTGTCTGGATTTTGATGAAGGAAAGTTCATTGATTATTTTGAGATAGATGCAGCTTCTCGAGGTAAAGTTCAGGAAATGAGAGATCTCATAGATAAAGTTAAATATGCTCCAGCTCAAGGTAAATATAAAGTGTATGTACTTGATGAATCTCATATGTTATCAGCTGGTGCATCAAATGCTTTTTTAAAGACTTTAGAGGAGCCTCCGGAACATGTTATATTTATATTGGCAACCACGGATCCTCATAAAATACTGCCCACTATAAAATCGAGATGTCAGGTCTTTGATTTTACAAGAATCGGTGTAAAAGCTATTAAGGAAAGACTTGAATATGTCTGTTCAGTGGAAAAGATAAAAATATCCGATCAGGCTCTTGATTATATATCGTATTATGCTGAGGGTGGTTTAAGAGATGCGCTTTCAATATTAGATCAGTTATGGGCGTATTCTGAAGATGAGATAGATGAAAGTGTCCTTGCAGCTGTTTTTGGGACTACTGGTTATGAGAAAGTATATTCATATATAAAAGCTGTATTCGAAAAGGATTTTAAAAAGATACTAGAATTTGGGAATGAATATTATGAGAATGGTGTTGATTTTAAACTTTTTACAGAAGATATATTAAAAGTCCTTAAAGATATTATCTATTTGAAATGGTCCTCTTCTCATAAAGTGGTTTTACCATTTCTTGCAGGGTACAGAGATGAGATACAAGCTATGGATGATCTTATGCTTCATTCTTTTTTAGAAAGATTGAATAACGAGTATTATCAAATGAGAAAGAGCGAGGATATGAAACTGGCTCTGGAGCTTGTAATATATGATTTTATTAAAAGACCGCTAAAGAAAGAAGAAAAAAGATCTTCTGATATTGAATTAAAAAACACAAAAGTCGTCGAAAAGGAAGAGCCAGAAAATATAAATCCTTTTAAGATATCTAAGATGTTTAAGGAAAAGATAGAAGAAAAAAGACCAAATCCAAATATAAGCAAAAAAACAAAGGCTAAAAAGATAAAGAATGAAAACAAAGATAATTATGAACCTACTGAAGATGAACTTGTTCTTATAAACGCTTTTGACCTTGTATTATCAAATCTTGAAAGAGAAAGCCTGTTTATTGGTTCATGTCTTAGAAAGTCTGAAATAAGGTGGGCAGAGGATAAAAAATCAGTTGTAGTATATTTTGGAAAAGGACATAATTTTCATTTTGAAAGGACTCTTTCTAAAAAAGAAATATTACAAGATGAGTTGATGCAGATACTTGGCAAAGAACTGAAATTAGATATAATATTAGTTGAGAACAAAAAACTTGAAAATGAAAAACAACAAAACAAAAAAGAGAACAACCAGAAAATAGATAAAACTACTGAAAATAAAGAAGATGTACAGGAAACTCTTGAAAGATTATCCGAAGAAGATGAACTTTTAAGAGCTCTTAAGAAAAATATAAAAGTAAAAAAAATAGAGATAATGGAGGACGATAAGAATGGGAAAAAGACCTAATTTTGGTGGTGGAAATATGCAGAATCTAATGAAACAGGCTCAGAAGATGCAAAAAGAAATGGCGAAAGCTCAGGAAGCCCTTAAAGATAAAGAAGTTGAAGGTAGTGCTGGTGGACAGATGGTAAAAGTCATTATGACATGTTCAAATGAAGTGAAAGAAGTAATAATAGATAAAGAAGTAATCGATCCTGATGATCAGGAAATGCTTCAAGACCTTATTGCAGCAGCATTTAACGACGCAGTAAAAAAAGCTGCAGAAGAAAGCGAAAGATCTATGTCTAAGTTAACAGGTGGAATGAATATACCTGGACTTTTTTAATGAAAGAAGTAACACCTGTTGAGAGACTTATAGATCAGCTTTCTACACTTCCGTCAATTGGAAGGAAGACAGCACAAAGATTAGCATATTTTATACTTGCACAACCGGAAGAGAGGGCTGTTTCGTTAGCTGAAAGTATAGTAAATGCAAGGAAAAAGATCTCTTTCTGTGAAAATTGTTTTAATTATTCAGAAAGAGAGTTTTGTGATATATGCGAAAACAATAATAGAGATAGATCAGTAGTCATGATCGTTGAGAGTCCTAAAGATATTCCAGTTATTGAAAGCACAAATGAATTTAACGGATTATATCATGTTCTTCATGGTGTGATATCTCCTCTAAAAGGAATTTCTCCTGATGATCTTAGAATAAGGGAGCTTATCAATCGTGTAGGAAAAGGTGAGATAGAAGAGGTTATAATTGGACTTGATTTTTCCGTTGAATCGGAAGCTACTACGATATATATTTCAAGATTACTAAAACCACTTGGAATAAGTATAACCAGATTCGCTAGTGGAATACCTGCCGGAGCTGCACTTGAATATGCAGATTCAATGACTTTAAGTCAGGCAATTAGAGGAAGGATTGAGATATAATGAAAAACAAGACGAGAATACTTATAGAGATAGCTTTATCTGTTGCGATAGCAGTTGTTTTGAGTAAAATACGAGTCTTTAAGATGCCACAGGGTGGTTCAATTACGCTTGATATGCTTCCTCTAGCGTTTATAGCATATAAAAGAGGTGTAAAAGCTTCGCTTTTCGCAGGAATTCTTTTTGGAACTGTATCTCTTGTTCTTATTGATAGTCCAATAATAAGTATTTTCCAGCCTATGCTCGATTATATACTTCCTGCTATGGCTTTCTTTGTATGTGGTTTTGCAATGAGAAAAGGTCTTTATGTAAAAGAATTTCTTTTCTTTATTGCATTATTATTAAAATTTTTATGTCATTTTGCCTCTGGAGTTATCTATTATGGTCAGTACGCCCCGGAAGGACAATCCGTTTATATGTATTCTCTAATTTATAACTTATCATATCTACTTCCTTCTGCAGTAATAGTTATGATACTTATATATTTCTTTGAGAAGAAGAATCTGTTCAATGCAAGCTGATCTTTACAAACTTAATAACAAGACTATAATCTTTTTATTTATTACTGCCATTTTGTTTGGATTTTTTCTTGTCTATTCAGATATAAACAAGGGGATGTTCACCGATTCCTATGTTAATCTTAGAATGTCCAGAGATATAGGTGTTTTTTTTAACAATGATTCATCTGGTATATATAATGAAAATGTGTTGTATCCGATTCTTATAAAAGCATTTTCACTCTTTTTTTCTCATCAAAAAGCAGCTTTATTTATTAATATGATTTTTTTGAGTATTGGAGGATTGTTTTTTTATTTAACTGTTAAAAGACTTAATGGCTCAAATCTTAGTGCTCTTTTTTCGTTAATATTATTTTTAACGAATCCGCTGATTCTTTTCTGGAATCTGAGAGTAATGCCGGATATTTGTTTTATGTCCCTTATATGTGTGTTTTTATATTTTATAATAGAAAAGAAGATGGTCCCGTCGATTTGTATTTTTTTATTGATGTGTTTATTGAGAAGCGAAGTAATACTTCTTTTACCACTTTTTTTATATGAAAAAAGATTAAGAGATAAGAGAGTTATTATAATATCTTTGTGTCTGATTGTATTATTTGGTGTGTTTTTCTCTAAAAGTCTTATCTTTAATTCCAAGCTGGCGTTTGAAAGTATTTCAAAAGTGGATATAAAGACTAATCTTAAAAATCATATATTGAATATTCCATATAATCTGGATATTTCAGTTGCAATGCTGTTTTTTTTCAGTTTGTTTTATATGATAAGACTCGATAAACAAAAAAAGAGATTTATTGTTGTTGGCTATACATTTCTTGTTTATTTTTTTATGAATGTTTTTTGGCCCTTTGTTCAATTTAGACACTGGCTTCCTTTTATACCAGCGATCTATATGCTTATATCCGAATTTTTTTATTTCCTTGAGAAAGCTATAAAAAAGGAAGATAAATTAAAAAAACTTTGGATTATTGTTATTCCTTTGTTTTTATACACAGCTTATGGCTCATTTGATGTTTCAATTAACCGGATCAGAGAATCATCGGATGCTATGATGGATGCTGATCTTGCAGGTCAATATTCGAAAAACACTAAAGCTGTTATTTTTACAAATATCCCCGAGATCCTTTACTGGTATTCACCTGATAAGGAAATTCATGATTTTCAGGATTATGAATGGCTTCTTGCCAATATTGAAAAGATTGGAGAGGTAGAATTTATATTATCTGATAAGAAATTTAAAAAGAAGATAGATTGGCCGGATATCTTAAAGATAGAAAAGCGATTCGAATCGACTTATAAATTTGTTTATCCATGTTTTCCAGCTCAGGGAGCAGAGAATTCATGGAAGTTCCTTGATAAGAAAAATAAGTTGATAACAGTTGGTACTGACATCTATAAATTGGATAAACTTAAATTTCTTATGATGTTTGCAACGGATGCTTTTGCGTTAAAAGACTATGATTTATCAGCTTTCTATCTAAAAAAAGCTTTAATATTTGTTAAAAATAGTGATGTTAATATATTGAACGATATAAATTCTAAACTGAAGATAACTTTATATAATTCTATTAAGAAAAGCGAAGATAAAGAAAAAATAAATAGATTAATAAAGGAAGCACTCTCGATTCCAGTTCTTCCTGAACTTGATGATAAGATCAAAGGTATGAGAAATGAATAATAAGAAGAAAAACATTCTTTTTGTCACGAGGACTGTTTATGATAATCCTTTTTCTTCAACTCTCTAATTAAAGTTTAGAAAGCTTTCAAATATTTATAATTGCTATTTTTTTGCTATGACAAAACAGAGGTTTTATAAAAGGTATAATTTTTTTTGTGATTTCTATCTTTTAAAAGATATATCCTGGATATTTTTTATTATTTCTGGACTTCTCTTTATTCCTTATATAATAAAAAAGAAAAAAATCGATACTGTTATCTTTCAAAGTCCATATGAATTACCAATATTACTACTTTGCAAGTTTCTTTTTTATAAAGAGACTAGACTTGTAGTTGAGATGCACGGTGTTATGGAAAAAGGATTAAAGTTTTATGGAAAAAATATATTCAAGGTCTTTTTAGGAAGAATTTTTACTAGATACGCTTTGAAATTTTCGGATAAAATAAGATTGGTTTCACCATATCAGTTAGAACAAAATCATACTTTAAAAAAATATCTAAAAAAGATAGTTGTCTTTCCGGCTTTTATGGATCTTGATTCATTTTCTGGAATATCAAACAAAGAAAAAGAATTTGATGTTTTGTTTGTGGGAGTTTTAGAGGCGATAAAAAACCTTGAATTCTTAATAGATGTTATTAATGATATAAAAAAACAAAGAGAGGTCAGCTTACTTATAATAGGGGAAGGTTCTCAAAGAAGATATCTTCAGGATTATGTGAAAAGAAAGAATCTTTCAGAAAGTGTTTCTTTTAAAGGAAATTTGAATAAGGAAGAACTTAGAGGATTTTATAAAAAAACCAAACTTCTTGTTTTGCCTTCTAAATACGAGGGATTTGGAAGAGTGGTATGTGAAGCAGTGGTTAGTGGAGCTGAAGTACTCTTTTCAGAAAACTGTGGAGTAAAAAGTTATTTCCCTGATGAATGCTGTTTTTATGATAAAGATGATCTGAAAAATAAAATAGAAAATATTCTAAAAAAAGAAAGAAAAAACAAAGTAATATATAATATAAAGCAATTTTATAAAGATAATCATTTTTTTAAGGGGATGAAGAGTCTTGTATATGATGAATATGAACAAATTCGCTAAGATTATAGCGTATTTAAATATTGACCTGAGTAAAGATAAAACATTCGTTTTTTTGACAGGTTGTGGTAGAAGCGGTACAACGATCATTTCAGATATTCTTAGTCAATCGAAGGATATAGCCAAATATCCTGGTGAAGGAACTGAGCTTTGGTTTCCAAAACACTATCCTTTAAAAGACACGAATTTCACTCCTTTTTTTGTTGATCCGCAAGGCTTTTCTAAAAAAGCAATAAGAAAAAACACTTCTTATGTTAAAAGAGTGTTTTCTGCATATTGTCATCTTAAAGGAAAAAAGATCCTTCAAAATAAAAATGTCATGATGCCTTTTATTCTTGATGAAGCAAGAGAACTTTTTAATAATATGAAAATAGTTCATATTATAAGAGATGGAAGGGATGTCTCATATTCCTATACTAAAAAAACTCTTAAAAAAGGGAAAAATTTTAATTTTAAAGAAGAAGAACTTTTTTTACAGATGGCAAAGTTATGGAATCTTACAATAGATCAAATGGATAGTTTTTTTGAAAGGCACAGTTTAGTAAAGGGCAAGGATTATATAGAGATAAGATATGAAGATATATGCAAAGAACCACAAAAAGAAATAAATAAATATCAGGGTCTTATTAATGCTGACTTAAATAAAGAGGTAAAGCTCTTATTACAAAATAGAAACGGAAAATATCATAACGCATATTCTCAAGCGATCTTAGAAGAAGCAACTATGATAATGAGGGAAAATCTTAAAAGAAAAGGATATTTATAGATGAAAACTATTTTTTTTAAATTTCTTATAAAAATAGGTATCTTCAATATCTTCAGAAGAGTTTTACAGAAAGATAGACTAACCGTTCTTTTTTATCATTCTCCAAAGAGCTGTCTCTTTAATGAACATATAAAACTTTTTAAAAGATATTATAATCTTATTCAAAGAGAAGATCTTCTAAGTGCTATTAGGGAAAAAGATAACAGTGTGCTTCCGCCTTATAGTATATATATAACTTTTGATGATGGTCATGTTTCAAATAAAGAACTTTTCAAAGTCTTAAAAAACGAAGAGGTTGATGCTGAGATCTTTGTTTGTCCTGGGTTAATTGATACTAAAAGAGCTTTCTGGTTTAAAAAATTTCATGGTAAAGAAAAAAATATGTTGAAAAGTGGTATTTGGAAAAACTCCGAATATCATATGTTTAGTAAAGGCTTTGATTATAAAAAAGATTATGACCAACTATCATCACTAACCTTAAAACAAATAAAAGAAGCTCCTCTGAATGTGAATTTTAGTGGACATAGTATGTTTCATCCGATGCTTACTGGAATAGATAAAGAAAGGCTAAATAAAGAGATAAAAGATTGTTATGATTATTTAAAAAACAATGTGAATCAGGAAAGTTATTTTTTTGCTTATCCAGATGGTAGATTTGATTCAAAGGTTCGAAGAATTGTAAAAAAGAACGGTTTCGAGGCGGCATTTAGTACAAAATATGGTTTTATAGATATGACAAAAGATGATGTGTTTTCTTTAAAAAGAATCGGTATATATGATGATGCATCTTCTGAAAAAGCACTTCTTCAGGCCTGTGGTCTTTGGAGTGTTCTTGAAAGTCTTTTTAAATGGTTAAAAAGATTGTTTACTTCTTTTAGATGAGTATTATTCTTTATCTTTTTATAACTAGTTATATCAAGATTATTTAAGTATTCAGAAACAGTTTTGGTATTTTCAAATAAAAAAGCATTTTTAGTATTAATAACCTGTGTATTTATAAGTTTATATGGTGCAATCAGGGGAAGGTTATGTCCTAAAGCTTTGATTATTGAATTCGGGCTTCCCTCAAAATCGGAAAAAGTAATATAAAAGTGTGAATTGTTATATAGATCATCTAATTCTTTACCTTCTAAATGACCTTTAAAAACGACTCGATCTTCAATTAAGAGATATTTTGCTTCATCTTTTAATCTTTTATAGAGTGGACCGCTACCAGCTATAATAAGTTCGGTTCTTTCAGTATTCTTTATTAGTTTTAATATTTGTGAGATATTTTTGACCGTTGTAAGTCTTGAAACTGTCAATAATCTAATATTTTTATTTTCATAAAAGTCTATGGTGTTTTTTTTATCTACAGGGAAAAAAGGATTCTGTATCTCTGTAAAAGGCTTAATTCCTATATTTCTTAAATAATCAGTTGTTGAAGGAGATACAGATATAAAATGGACACCAGCTTTCGAAAGAACTTTCATAACGATCAACACGAAATTGCTTTTTAATTTATTTTTTAATTCAAGATGATATCTTCCTCCAATCCTTAAAAATGCTTTTTTTCCAATTAATCTCGCTATTATCAATGACAGAAAAGTATCCTGAGGTGAGGTCATTGAAAATACTATATCGTTATAAAATAAGATTTTTGTGCTGTTGATCATGAAAAGTAGAGCTCTTGTTAAAGTCGTTCCTTTAAATTGTTTATGCGGAAAGTTATATATTACATTGTTTTTTTTATTTTCTGAATATGAGGTTATAAGAGATAATTCTATACCTTTTTTTGAAAGATATTTCAGGATATTTTCACAATAACTTGCAGGGCCCCCTGTTTCAGGTGGGAAAATAGAGCTTAGAAATAGAATTCTTTTGTTTTTCATGATATAAATTATATATGTTAAAGAGCAATAAAAAAAGACTTCTTTATATAACCTTTCTTAGAATACCTTCTGAAAAAGCTAATTCTGTTCAGATAATGAATACCTGTGAAGCTTTATCAGATTATTATCATATCGATCTCGTTCATTCCAAAAGGTATTTCGAGAAAAAAAACATAAGAGAGATATATGAGGTTAAATCAAAAGATTTAAATATAATTTCAGTCTTTATACCAAAAATGAGATTTCTTATCCGTTTTCAGAGACTTTGGTTTTATATTTCTTTATTGATCTTTTATATAATGGCTTTCCTTAAACTCTGTAAATCTGAATACGATATCATATTTACAAGAGATGATAAACTCGCTTTGGTATTTGAGTTGTTGAAAAAGATCGGAGTTGTAAAAACACCTGTATATTATGAACTACATGATTTTTCACCTTGGATGAAAAGATTAAAACATATTGATGGTTATATATGTCTTACAAAAGGTATTAAAGATAGACTGAAAAAAAGAAGATCAATAGTTTTACACGATGCTGTGGATTATAAAAAATATTCTAATGAAGAGAAAAAAGTTGTTGTAGATACGTCGCTTTTTAAAGTCTCATATATAGGAAATGCCTCTACATATAATCTTGATAAAGGACTTTTAAATATAGCCAGGGCGATTCTAAATCTTAAAGATACTTGCATGATCTTTGTTGGAGGTCCCAAAGATGTTTGGTATAAGGTAAAAAGATTGGTAAAAAAAGAAGAGAGAAAGTCAGACAGATTTCACTATATTCCGTTTGTGCCTTATAATGAAGTAGCTTGTATTATGAAGGGGATGGATTGTCTTGTATACACTCCGCCTATGAATGATAAGCTGGGAATATTTGCTTCTCCTATGAAGATCTTTGAATATATTAGCACGGGAATCCCTGTTATTTTATCGGATCTTCCTGTCCATAGAGAGATAGCTTCAGAATGTCCTGGTGTGTTATTTTGTGAGCCTGACGAAGACGGTGTAATGGGTGCTATAAAGAGGGTTTATGAGAAACAGGACCTATATCGAGAGAAAGCAAAAAAAAATCTTGATATTGCAAAAGAATTCTCATGGAAAAATAGAGCTAAAAAAATAAAGGAATTTATAGGATGATTTATATAGTTTATTTGGCGTGTTTTTTGATTTCTTTTATTATTCAGTTTTTTGTTATGAAATATGCTAATAAAAACAGACTTTATGACATGCCTGGGGAAAGGAAAGTTCATGATAGACCTATACCAAGGTTAGGAGGAATAGGTATATTTATAGCTTTTACTGCAGGTTTCTTCTTTTTCGGATTCTCAATGCAGAGAAACTTCATGCTTATATACGCAGGAGCACTTGTTCTGTTCTTTATGAATGTTTTTGATGATGTTGTTAAAGGTGGTATTAATAATAAAATTAAATTTCTTGTTCAAATAATCCTTGCTTCAATACTGTTTTATTTTGGAATAAAGATAACCGTGTTTTTATCCTCAAGAGTAGTTTCTTATATTATTACTTTGCTTTGGATCGTTGGTATAACCAATTCATTTAATCTTCTTGATAACATGAACGGCCTTTCTTCGGGAATAGCTATGATATCGCTTTTCTTTTTATCTATATTGATGTTTACTCAAGGTGATCTTCAACTAACGAAGTTTGCTTTAGTACTTTTATTTTCTATAGGTGGTTTTTTTGTACTTAATTTTCCTAAAGCTAAGATATTTATGGGAGATGCAGGATCGAATGTCATAGGTTTTGTTATAGCGTGTATTGCAGTTTCCGGACAGTATGTTGCTGTTTCAAGATTAACAAGATTGCCTGTAATTGCGCCTATTTTGATATTAAGTGTACCTATTTACGATACTTTTTCTGTCATGATAATAAGGAAAATAAAAGGTTATTCTATTTTCAGAGCTGATACTAATCATATATCTCACAGACTAACACGAATGGGATTGTCCCATAAAAATTCTGTTTTAATTATATTTCTTGTCGGAATCATTTCTGGACTTAGTGGATTTATATTAAAAGATCTATATTTATATTCTGCTCTTGTTGTTTTAGGGCAGATAATATTATTTTATATTTTATTGACGGTGCTAATTTATGCAGGAAAAAAAGAAGAAGATTAAAGTAGCTCATATAATAACCAGATTAATAATCGGAGGAGCTCAGGAGAACACCCTTTATACTGTAGATTCTCTTCAAAAAGATCCTCGATTTGAAGTCGTGCTTGTTTCGGGTGAGACAATGGGTCCCGAAGGAAAATTATATGAGACAGGCGAGTTCAAACTTGAAAGATTATATGTTACAAAAGGTCTTACAAGAGAGATATCTCCTTTTAATGATCTGAAAGCTCTTTTTGATCTATACAATTATTTTAAAAGAGAAAAGTTTGATATAGTTCATACCCATTCTTCAAAAGCTGGGATAATCGGAAGAATTGCTGCTTATTTTGCACGTGTACCAAAAATATATCATACTGTTCATGGACTTCCTTTTCACGATTATGAAAAAGCCTGGAGAAACTTTATTTTTATAACACTTGAAAGATTTTGTGCACTTCTTTCAACGAGAATATTAACCGTATGCAGAACCATGACAAGAAAATGTCTTGAAAAAGGTATAGGAAGAAAAAATAAATATAAGACAGTTTACAGTGGTATGGATATAGAAAGATATTCACCTACTATGGACGAAAATACAGTAAAAGAAAAGAGAAAAGAGCTTGGAATTCCAGAAGACGCTAAAGTCTTTGTTAAAGTCGCAAGGCTTTTTGAGTTAAAGGGTCATGAATATGTTATTGATATTGCAAAAGATATTGTCGATGAGCATCCGGAAGCTTTTTTTGTATTTGTTGGAGATGGTATTTTAAGGAGTGAGCTTGAAAATGCTGTTAAAGAAGCTGGACTTGAGAAGAACTTTCTTTTTACAGGACTTGTTCCACCTTCGGATGTTCCCTTTTTTATAGAACTTTCAGATTCGGTTATTCATACCTCTTTAAGAGAAGGTCTTGCAAGAGTAATACCTCAGGGATTTCTTATGGGTAAACCTGTTATATCATTTGATGTAGATGGAGCATGGGAACTTGTAAGAAACAATGAGACAGGATTTCTTGTACCGGAAAAGGATATTATTTCTTTAAAAAAAGCCGTAAAAGAAGTTATTGAAGATTATCCCAAGGCAAAAGAGATGGCACTTGAAGGGCAGCGAATCTGCAGGGAAATATATCCTTATG
>PKTG01000103.1 GCA_002869225.1 Candidatus Muiribacterium halophilum
ACTTATATGGCTGGTAAACAGAGTGGTAATGTGCCATCTATTCAGCAGGAAGCACCACAGCAGTCACAGCCTGCAGAGCCAACTAAGTAATTTTTCAAAAATTTAATAATACGGGAGCGTAATTATGTTGAAAACAAAGTCAATCTTTGTAATTTTGTTCTGCCTTGTTTTTGCAAATCTTATATTTGCATTTGAAGGACAGATAACAATGGAAAAATTAGATAANGGTCTTACTGTTATACTTAAAGAGACTCATACAGCACCAATGGTTGCTATGGAAGCATGGGTAAAAGCTGGTTCGATAACTGAAGAATCAAGAATGGGTTCAGGAGTTTCACATTATTTCGAACATATGCTTTTTAAAGGAACTAAAAAAAGAGGACCGGGTGTCATACCTCAGACTATTCATGCTGCAGGTGGAAGTGATTTCAATGCTTATACATCTTTTGAAAAGACTGTATATCATTTTACAATACTAAGTAAATTCCAGGATACAGGACTTGATGTACTTTCGGATATGCTTATGAACTCTGTCTTTGATGAAGAGGAAGCAAAAAAAGAACAGAAAGTTATTCTTAAAGAGATAAACATGGGAATGGATAAACCTGATTCAGCTCTTTACTGGGATATGATGGATCTGGCTTATCAGATATTCCCATACAGATATCCTGTAATAGGTTATGAAAATCTCTTTAAAAGTCTTACAAGAGACGACATAGTATGGTATTACAAGACAATGTATTCACCATCAAATGTAATAGTAAGTATTGCTGGTGATTTTAATACAGCTGAGATGGTAAAAAAAGTGAAAAATTACTTCGGATCATGGGAAAGACAGATGGTTCCTACAATAAGTCTTCCTGAAGAACCAAAACAGGTGAATTATAGATATAAAGAAGTGGAAGGACAGGTCAAGATAGCAAGGATAATGATGGCATATCATACAATCCCTATGATGCATGAAGACCTTTATGCACTTGATTGTCTTTCTTATATTCTGTGAAGTGGACAGACTTCAAGACTTTATAAAAGACTGGTTGAAGATGAAAAGTTAGCAAACACAATATATTCAAGTTCATGGACTCCTGAGTATCCTGGACTTTTCATGGTAAAAGCTTTTGTCGATGAAGAAAATTATACCAAAGCAAAATTTGCAATTTTTGATGAAATAAACAAATTTAAATACGAACTCGTAAGCAAAGAAGAACTTGAAAAAGTGAAAAACAATGTTCTTGCCGGTACTATCTTCTCCAAAGAAAGTGTTTCAGCTCAGGCTTCAAGTCTTGCTTCAAGTTATTTTATGACAGGAACACTTGATTTTGATGATAGATATATAAGAGGTATCAAAAATGTTAGACCTGAATATATTAAAAGAGTAGCAAAAAAATATCTTTACAATGATAATCTATCTCTTTTGTATATGAAACCAAAAAAGGAAAAGGTTGAGATCGCTTCAGCGGAAAGTTCTTTTAAAAAGAACGATGATGTAAAAAGAATAGTTCTTGATAACGGAGCTGTCATTCTTCTTATGGAAGATCATAAACTTCCGATGATATCTGCAAATGCAGGTTTCCTTGCAGGAGTTCGACTTGAAAATGATAAAAACAATGGAATAAGTAATCTTGCTTCTGAAGTGCTTACTTTAGGAACAAAGAGATATTCCAAGGATCAGATACAGAAGATAGTTGATAATACCGGTTCAGATCTTAGTGCAAGTTCTGGAAACAATACTATTTTTGTATCAACCAAGATGCTAAAAGATAATTTTGATAAGATATGGCCTTTATTTGTATCAGTGCTTTCTGAAAATAATTTTAAACAGAAAGATTATGATAATATTAAAGAAAGGACTGTTGCTGGAATTAAACAGTCAATGGAAGATATGAATTATAGATCAGATCTTCTTTGGAGAAAGAAAGTTTTTGCAGGACATGCTTATTCAATGCCAAAATCCGGTACACTTGAATCTGTTGAAAGTATAGATTCAACGCAGGTAAGAGATTTTATAGCAAAATACATAGTACCTGCTAATATGACTCTTGCTATAGTTGGTGATTTTAACATTGCTGATATGGAAAAAAGAGTTAAAGATACAATAGGAAACTTCAAAAAAGTCGCTTTCAAAAAACCGGCAAATAAAAAAGCTGAGGAAATCAAAGGACTTAAAGAATATAAAGATGCTATGGAAGGAAAAAGACAGAGTATTGTTAGATTCGGTTTCCGTGGTGTTGATGTTCTTGATGATGATAAATATGTCATGAACGTTATGTCATCAATACTTTCCGGTCTTGGTTCAAGACTTTTTGAAAACCTTAGAAGTAAGTATTCGCTGGCTTATTCAGTCTATTCATTTGGTTTCAATGGTCTTGACACCGGTGCTTATGCATTCTATATAGCTACTGTTCCTGAAAAGAAAGAGTTTGCTATAGAAAAGATGTGGGAAGAGATCGAAAGACTTAAGGTTGAACCTGTCACAGATGAAGAGCTTGAAAGAGCTATAAACAAGCTTACTGGTGGTCATGCAGGATCCATGCAGAACACTCTTGGTGTAGCTCAGGAATTAGTTCTTGATGATATGTATGGTATTGGTTATAGAGAAGCATTTGAATATACAACAAAGATACAGAAGATAACAAAAAAAGACATCATGCGAGTAGCGAAGAAATATCTTGATAAAAACGCATGTGTCATAACGGTCGTAGAACCGTAAACAAGAGAGAGTTGAGATAAAGAAAAGGCAGTCTATAAAATGGCTGCCTTTTTTATTTAGGGTCAGATTCGATCCTGAATAATAAACCAGCAAAGTTCGACCTGACCCAGCTTTAAAGCTTTATAAAAGATTCGTGAAAATGATATGCATTTTCACAGTAATAAGAGTCTAAAAAGCATTTTACCCCTTAGATATAATGTTTTGATCTTATTATAGAATCTGTTTTATACTCCACGGGTCCTGCTCCCTGCGACGTTCTCAAAATTTCCCTAGTCTGATACCTTTAAAAAAAGATATTCTGATAAACCATTTATTGTTATTTTAATTACTTTTCAACTCCACTTTACTCGACATACCTAAGGGTA
>PKTG01000049.1 GCA_002869225.1 Candidatus Muiribacterium halophilum
CGAAGTAGCGCTTACTGGGAAAGCCTACCATTATGAGACATATTTTGCACCGATGGACAAGTATTTTTCCATTTCTGTTGTAAAACCTGGTGAAAATCAATTTGCTACTGTAACCGCTGATATCACGGAGCACAAAAAAGCGGAAGAGAACCTTAAAAAGTCTCAGGCATATATTAAAGATATAATCGATTCTATGCCGTCTATTATCGTTGGTGTAGATGATGATATGAATATTACTCAGTGGAATAAAAAAGCTATTGAATATTCAGGAATAGATATTGAAAAAGCAATTGGTGCTGATCTTCATGATATTGATTTTTTCCTTAAAGAAAACATTGAACTTATAAGAGAAGGTATGGATAAAAAGAAAATAAAAAATATTGTAAAAAAAATATCAGAAAAAAAAGAAGGAAATCTTGTTTTTGATATAACTATATATCCTTTAGAGTCTAATGGAAATTCTGGAGCTGTTATAAGAATTGATGATATAACCGAACAATCGAGGATGCAAACTATAATAATGCAGACGGAAAAGATGATGTCTGTTGGTGGACTTGCAGCTGGAATGGCCCATGAGATCAACAATCCGCTTTCGGGAATAATTCAGAGTGTGCAGAACTCTTTTAGGAGAATAGATCCTCAAAAAGAAAAGAATATAAAGATAAGTGAAGAAATAGGAGTCGACATAGAGAAAGTATATGAATTTTTACAGAAAAGAAATATTATTGAATTTTTAAATGGTATAAAAGATAGTGGAGAGAGAGCAGCGGAAATAGTTGCGAATATGCTTGAATTTTCAAGGGGAGGTTCTGAAAGGTTAGAACCGATAGATGTAAATAGTATAATTGAAAAATCTATTGATATTGCTTCTAAAGATTATGATCTCAAGAAAAAGTATGATTTTAAATATATTGATATAGAAAAACAATTTGAAGATGATTTACAAAAATGTATGGGAAATAAACAACAATTTGAACAGGTCATATTTAATATTTTAAAAAACTCCGCTCATGCGATGGCAAGTTCGAATACGAAAGAACCTCTAATAAAGATAACTACAAGGAAAGATGACGATAATGTTTTAATTATGATTAATGACAACGGACCAGGTATGGATGAGGAGACAAAGAACAGAGTATTCGATCCTTTCTTTACTACCAAAGAGGTTGGTGAAGGAACCGGTCTTGGTCTTTCCGTATCTTACTTTATAATAACAGATAAGCATAACGGCAAGATCTGGTTGGAAAGTAATCTCGGTTCTGGTACAACCTTCTTTATTTCCTTACCTTTTATAAAAGAATAGGGTTTATAAAAACTTTTTAAAAATTCAAATTTTACCAAATCAACAATAATTTTGTTAGAATTGTAATTGATTATATGATCTAAAAGGAGCTTTACTATGTGTCCTATTGTATGGAGCAGCGAAAATGGTGATACAAGAAGAAATAAAAAAAGGAAAAATAAAACAAATACACAGGAAGAAGTCAACGAGAAGGATATAGTCTTGAAAATAAGAAGATTGACTGCTGGAAAAGGTAGAACAGTCCTTGAGATCAAAGGACTTCCCTTAAACAGTAAATGGTGCAAGGAACTGTCTAGTTTTTTAAAGAGATCGCTTGGAGTAGCTGGAACATATAAAAAAGGTATGATAGAGATACATGGTGAGAATCTGGATAGACTGTCTGAACTTCTTGATGATAGAGGTCTTAAATGGAAAAAGACAGGGGGATGAAAAAATCCGAAAAGCGTAAAGCGTAAAGCGAAGGAGAAAAAATGACTGAAGAAAGAATTTTAAAACCGAATTTTAAGGCTTTTGTTTTATATAATTGGGTAATGACTACTCTGGTATTGTTGATTCCAACAGTTATACTGATTTTTATGGATTATACTTCACCAATAGTCTGGATGGGTTTGTTTATCCTGTTATCAGGATTTTCTTTTATAAATCAGAAGATCAGATTTGATAAAGAAAAATATATAATCAAAGACGATCATATTATTTATGAGTTTGGTCATATTTTTTATGATTCTAAGAGAAAGCTAAATGCAGCAAATGTAACACATGTTACTATGATACATCCTTTTATTGAAAATAATATATTTAAAACAGGTAATGTACATATAGAAGCAGCTGGTTCAGCTGGTGTCGAGGTTAGTTTTAATTCAATTGATAATTCATGTGAACTATATGAATTTATGAAAGAGTTTTTAGATAAAAACGGGTTTACCATATCTGAAATGGAAAAGATACAGGAAGAAAGACCACACATGCTTGGGATTATTTTTGAAATAGTTAAAAAATTATTGATTGGGGCGTTGATTGTATTTAGCGAAGCTTCAAAACATAAGGATGTAGATTTAAATATCTCATTATTTATAATCCCAACTATAATAATAACTTTAATTTGGGTGGTATTAAATTATCAGGATCTTATTCGAAGACGCTATCGAATATTCAAAGATCTTATAACATATGAAGAAGGATTTTTAACAAAACATTATGCATTTATTCCTATTGAAAACATTGCTGATTCGCAAGTTTCACAGTCATTTTTCGAAAAATTATTTGATCTTTACGATGTTCTTATATCATGTCAGGGAGCAGGTTCTGAGATAAAATTTAAGAACATGGTGAATGGAAAGAAGATGGAAGAGAATATAGACGAACTTGTTCGCGAAGAGAGAAAGATAAAGGAAGTAAAAAAAGAAGAAGAGATTGAAGATGTTGAAAAAAAAGAAATGGAGTATGTATACAAAGATAAACTTATAAGAGACAATAAATATACAGCAACTTTCAAAATGAATCTTTTGAGAACTATTTTTCCGTATTTTTTTATATTTTTTGTCATTGCATTGATGATTCCTTTTACTTTTCATAATAAAGATCTATTAAAAGGAGTTTTAAGCCTTGCTGGAATATCTTTAATACCATTTATACTATTTTTTATTGTCAATCTTATAAAAGTCAGTTGTACAAATTATAAGGTGAACTCAAATTCATTTGAGGAAAGATTTAAGTTCTTATCCACAAAAAACACTTCTTTTTCTACTGATAAAGTAACTGGAATAACATTAATGAGAAATTTTATTGATTCATTTCTTGGAACCTGTTCAATAAGGATATGGTCGATAGGGTCTTCTAAACCTCTTGTTTTTAGAAATATAAAAGAAAAAGATATTGATTTTGATATGATCCTTAAAAAGAATGCAATAAATGAAAAGGAAGAGATATTAAAAATAAATTCTAATTTTAGTCTTTTTAAATGGGTTATAGCATATATTCCTGTATGGATTCCGGTAATAACTGCTCTTTTACTTGTTAACGGTTTATTGATATTAGAAGGTTCAATAAATCCACTTTACATTTTGCTTCCTCAATTAGTCTTATTGGGTTTGATCTATTTATATCAGAAGAAATATTATGCTTTTTCAAAGATTACTCTTTTTAAAGATCATATTTATTTTCAGAAAGGTTTTTTATTTAAAGCTTTTTATTATGTTACATATACTGATGTAAAGGATATAAACACAATGAAGTATCCTTTTATAGAGTGTGGTTCTATAAAATTTGATGTAACTGGTGAACATATAGTTCAGCAGGGTAAGAATCGTGCTATAATCTCAAATTATTTTCGAATTAAATATATAGATGATATTTCAGATCAGGACGAGATAATAGATAATGTCGTATTAAAGAGACCTTCAAAAGAAGAACTTCAAACCCTTATAAAAGAAAGATCAATATATAAGACGCATTATAAATACTCCACAAAACCTGCATTGATAAATTCTGTTATCGGATATATTATTTTTTCAATAATAATCACAGTTGTATCAATCTTAGGTCTTGCAGGAACAGTTGCCAATGAACCTGCCTTTAATGCTTCTGATGCTTATATTATAGGAAGTATTGAAGCAATCCTCATAGTTCTTTTCTTTTTTTATATTGTATGGTCTGTGAAGGTGAAAGAATACATAATAGAGGATTATAGAGTGATCTATAAAAGCGGGATAATATATAAAGAACAGTTTTCAATTATTTTCGAGCGTATAGATTACATAAAATCTGATAGAGGATTTCTTAACAAGATATTTAATAACGGTAATGTAAGTGTTAATACAACCGGTTCAAGTAAATCTGAACTTGTCATAAGAAATATTCCGGATTTTGAGGAGTTTTATAAAAGACTGGAAGAAAAATATAAATAACAA
>PKTG01000125.1 GCA_002869225.1 Candidatus Muiribacterium halophilum
TATGCAAATGCTTTCAAAGCTGTGATGCTTTTTATTCCAATGGATTTTATCAAGATGTTTTTGTCGTATATGATTTATAAAAAAATAGACAGGAATATATAAATAACGTAAAGGGAAAAGCGTGAAGCGTAATGCGTGGTTAAAACAAAGGTTCGTGAAAATGGTATGCATTTTCACAGATATAATCTTTAAAAAATTTTTTAAAACCCTTAGTAATAGAGTCTTTAAAAGACTGTCATTCCGGCTTTGAATCTGTTCCGGAATCCATAAGAATCTGTTTTATACTTCACGGGTCCTGCTCCCTGCGACGTTCTCAAAATTGCCCTAATGAAACAGAGTCAGAATTTTGAGAATCTTTCTCCGGTATCACCCGCTGAGAATTATCCTACTTCTAGACCTATATTATTCTCAACGTTAGTGGGGATTTACGGCAGTTCGATACGATTGATTAAAATTCATAATCACTCTACCTTTCAGGGTCCGTAGCCCTGAAATCGAACTGCAGATTGACTTGTTTTAATAAAATAGAATATATTAAAATGATGAAAAAAATAATTCTAATAATATTAATTTTATTCACAATTTATACTTCCTATGTTTTTATTTATGATAAAAATACATCTTTTGATGAAACAGAGACAATACCTGAATTTTATAAAAATACTGGTTGTCTTTTCATCTCTCTTTTTAAAGTAATGGATCAATATGGAGAAAACATTGACTTAAATGATATAGAAAAAGCTTACAAAAAAATTTTTAATAAAGAATATATATTTTTTGGTAATTACAATGATTTAGAAAAAGTTGTGAATGTTTTAGATATCAAAAAGAAGTATAAGTTCTTTTGTTTGCCTTCAAATAAAGAGTTGGCTGATGAATATATTGATAATAATATACCGATTTTTTTTAATATACCAAAAATGTTTCCAGCTTTTTATAGTCATTCAGTTTTATTAATGAAAAAAGATGATGCTTTAGTTATTTTTGACCCAGTAGAATATCTTAAAGATAAAAACTCAGAAAAACACACAAAACCTGTTTCAAAAGAGAAATATCAGGAATTATTAAAAAATCGTTCTTTTTTTGTTTTACTAGATATCGAAAGTAAAATACCTAAGGAAGCAATAGAGATAACAAAACTTGTTAACCAAATAAGTGTATTTGATTTTAATGGCTTAGAAAACGAACAAATAAATAATTCTGAACTTTCGGTTGAATTTAAAGAAAAAGTTCTTTTTGAAATGAATAAAAATAATCAAGAGAAGATTAAAAAATTATATGATGAATACAGAGAAAAATATAAAGATATTAAGTTGAAAACTGATTATGATTATTTGAAGTATTTTGTTGAAAATAATATTTTAGATGAAAAATATTTTTTTAGTATTGCTGATAAAATATACAATGATTTACTTAGTGTGAGTATTTACTATTTTCCTGTAATGAAAAAGCTTTATTTTTATACAGCCGCGGGTTGTTCGATTTCAAATAATAAAGAAAAACTTGCATAATATGAAAATGCACATTTTAGTGGAATAAAGTTAGTTGCTGAGGTGACAAAACACAAAGGAGAAATACCGTTTTTTGGAGAAGTAAAAAAAATTGGTTTGACAGCAGAAACATTTAAAGTTTATAAAAATCTTGATGAAATACCAGATATTCTAAATCTCAAAAAATGATTTTAATTTAAATCCAACCGATTGCAGTTTGTTCGCGGAGATACAGAATTGTGTAGTATAAAACAGATTCTATTAAAATCAAAACATATATCTAAGGGTTAAAGAATCTTTAAGTGCATACCTGGAAAACTTTGTTTTCCGAATCGAAAAAAAAACCACTTACAGAATCTGTAAGGGGGGATGCCAAAAAAATACAATTCACCGTTCTCAATATATTTATCGGAATATTAATGTATTGGTTTAGGTAACCGGTAAATTTAAAGCGGCGAATGAACTCTAAGAGTTCTAGTGAGCGGCACGAAATTTCGTAAAGCGTAAAGGGTAAGACGTGAAGTGAAGAAATATGGGAAAACACGATAAAAGCTGGATTTCGGTTTTTAGGAAGAACTTGAATTTCCCTAATTCCTAAATCCTGCTTTATTTAAAGTCTTGGATCAAGTTTGTCTTTTAGATATTCTCCGGAAAGATTAACGGTAAATATTACAAGAAAAAGAAAGACACCTGGGAAGAAAGAGATCCACCAGGATCTTAATACATCTCTTCCGAGTGCGATCAGATTTCCTAAAGTCGGTATATCATCTTTAAAACCTAGAGATAGGAAAGATAATGATGATTCAACAAGTATAGCTGTACCAAATGAAAGTACTGTTATAACTATAAGAGTGTTAAGGCAATTTGGAATGAGATGAAATACTATTATCCTAAGAGGTGAAGCTCCAATAGATTTTGAAGCTACTATAAATTCACGATTTTTAAGTGTTATAACTTCAGCACGGATAAGTCTTGCTATATTAGGCCAGGACGAAAGGACTATAGCCACGACAACATTCCATCCATTTTGAGGCATTGTAACTATTATCGTTAATACAAGAAAAAAGCTAGGGAATGACATCATCACATCAATGATCGTCTGTATTAGAAAATCAAAGAAGCCACCAACATATCCTGATAAAAGACCAAAGAAGAATCCAACGACAACGGATATAGAAACGGCAATCAAAGAAAATAGTATGGTGTTTGATGTTGCTTTTGCTGTTCTATAAAAAAGATCTCTTCCATAAGGATCGGTACCGAAAAGTGATCTTTCTGAAGGTGCTTTGAATCTATCGGTAATGGATATACTATTATAGAGTTTATCAGGTATGAAAAAACCTGTTAACATAACGAGTATAAAAAATCCACTTAAAAGAAGCATCCAAGTCTTTTTCATTTTCTTATCCTTATTCTTGGGTCAATATAATAATATAGAATATCTGCGGTAAGATTCTATACTAGAGTCAGTATAGCTATTATAAAACCAATTGCCATCACGACCGGATAATCTCTCGAAAATATTGAGTGATATCCTAATCTTCCAATCCCTGGCCAGGAGAATACTACTTCTATTATAAAACTCGAACCTATTATATTTGGTATTAAAAAAGCGATGAAGGTTATTGTAGAGATGAGAGAATTTCTTAAAGCGTGTTTATAAAGAACTTTTGTTGTTGAAAGTCCTTTGGAACGAGCTGTTTTTATATAATCCTCTTTTAAAACAGAAGCCATATTAGAACGGACATATCTTGCAATAGTTGCGATGTTGATTATTGAATAAGTGAAAGCAGGAAGGATTATATGTCTTAATCTATCAATAAAGATATCAAAAGAATTATAATTATCAGGGTTTAATATCAACATAAGTGATCGTCTTCCTGATGTTGGTAGACCAAATCCGTTTGTCAAGTCAGGTAGTATTACACCCAGCAATATGACTAAAATAAGTCCTAGCCAGAATGCAGGGATCGAGTAAAAGAAAAAGGTTATAAAGGTGAGTGCCTTATCCGTCTTTGAGTTTAACTTGTAAGCTTGTAGTATTCCAATAGGGATACCTATTATTATAGTGAATATCAAAGCTGCAACGTTAAGTTCAAGTGTTGCGGGAAGACGTTCGGTTATTTTTTCAAATACATCTCTTCCATCTCTTAAAGATCTTCCGAAATCAAGATGTGAGATATTCTTTAACCAGTGAAAATACTGCCAGATGATATCATGCATATTTGAGATCTTATTAGATATGAGCAATCTGATAGCACCATCTTTTGGAGGAGAGATATTAATAAGAAAGAAGATTATAAAAGTAATACCTATTATAGTTGGTATTATAAAAAGAGATTTCTTTAGTATATAGTTTCTAACTTGTCCTTTACTGTCCAAATTATCAGACCTCGGATTTGATGTTTTTTAAAAAGTTTATAGCATCATCCCGAGATTCTTTTATTTCAAAAACAGTAGCGAGTTTAGTGATCTTTAATATGTTTTTTACAAAAGGTCTTACATTGCAGAAGACAACATTTCCTTTAGCTTTTGTTATTTTTCTAAAAAGATCAACAAATTTTCCTATGGTAGCACTGTTTATATAAGGCATTTCAGAAAGATCAAATATGAACTTTGGTCTGAAGTTTTCCTCAATAAGCGGAACTATCGCTGAATTAAACTCATCAATGTCGCCAAAACCTATATTCCCCGAGACGTTTATTATATATATATTACTTTCTTTTGTTATATGTATGTTCATAGGGTGAATTATATATTAGAGAACACTTTATTTCAAGTATTTGTTGCTCCTTATATACATTGGTTAAGTATGGATTTTATATATAACAAAGTACATCTCTTTTATCCCCTAAAACACTTGTCTTTCTATTGATTGAAATGTATCATTATCATCATAGAAAAAAATTACACCTATTTTCAGGGGGAATATATATTAAAGCAGCTGAGATAAGAAAAAAGTTTCTTGATTTTTTTATAAATAAAGGACATAAACTGGTGCCAAGTTCATCGCTTGTACCGGCAGAAGACCCTACCCTTCTTTTTACAAATGCTGGTATGAATCAATTTAAAGATGTTTTTGAAGGTAAAGAAAAAAGGGAATATTCATGTGCTACCAGCTCACAAAAATGTGTAAGAGCTGGCGGAAAGCATAATGATCTTGATAATGTGGGTTATACGACCAGACATCATACATTCTTTGAGATGCTCGGCAATTTTTCCTTCTCAGAATATTTTAAAAAAGAAGCGATAGAATATGCCTGGGAATTTCTTACAAAAATCATGAACATACCTGAAGAAAGACTTTATGTTACTGTCTTTAGAGAAGATGATGAGGCTTTTGATATTTGGAACAAACATATGGGAATAGCAAAAGAGCGAATCTATCGTTTTGATGAAAAAGATAATTTCTGGGCTATGGGACCAACTGGACCTTGTGGACCAAACTCAGAGATCTTTTATGATTTTGGAGAAGAATATAGTTGTGGAGAAAATACCTGCGATGTAGGTTGTGAATGTGATAGATATGTTGAGATATGGAATCTTGTCTTTATGCAGTTTGAAAGATCTGAAAGCGGAGAGATGAAACCTCTTCCTAAACCTGGTATCGATACAGGTATGGGACTTGAAAGAATATCAGCTGTTATGCAACATGTTCATTCAAACTATGATATAGATATCTTCAAAGAGATCATCGAGAATATTAGTCAGATCACAGGTAAAAAGTATACCCATGATGATGGTTCTGTAGAATGCGTTCCTTTTAAAGTCATATCTGATCATCTAAGATCAGCATGTTTTTTGATCTCAGATGGTGTTATGCCTTCTAACGAAGGAAGAGGTTATGTCTTAAGAAGGATAATTAGAAGAGCTGTAAGATATGGTGATAAACTGGGAATGGATTCTCCGTTTATTTATCTTCTTGTACCGATTCTATCTGCAAAGATGGGTGAGGCGTATCCACAGCTTGTTGAAAAAGAACAGTTTATATCAAAAGTGCTTCAAAAAGAAGAGGAACTTTTCTTCTCGACCCTAACTCAGGGACTCAAGATACTGGATGATATGCTAGATAGGCATAAAGAGGAAAAGAAAGATGTCTTTTCAGGAAAAGATGCTTTTGTACTATACGACACCTACGGATTTCCGGTTGATCTTACAGGGATCATTTTAAAGGAAAAAAGAATGACTCTGGATATGAATGAATACGAAGAAGCCATGAAGGAGCAAAGGGATAGATCCAGGCAGAACTGGAAAGGTAATTCTCTTAAGCTGGCTGCCGAAGAGTATCATAAACTCTTGGATGAACTAGGAGAAGTTGAATTTACAGGTTATAAAAACATAGCAGATGAATCTGAAGTAATCTATGTAAATGATGATTCTTTTATTACCAGAAAGACTCCATTTTATGGTGAATCTGGTGGTCAGGTAGGGGATAAAGGAAAAGTATTATTTTCAGGTGGAGACAATCTTGAGATAGTTGATACTCAGAAACCTGTACCGGGACTTATAGTTCACTTTACTGATAGAAAAGTCCCTTTCGAAAAAGGAGAAAAGGTCAAACTAATTGTTGATGAAGAAAGAAGAAATGCTATCAGAAGACATCACTCAGCAACACATCTTCTGCATCTTGTCCTTAGAAAAAACCTTGGTGCACATGCAGAGCAGTCGGGTTCTTATGTATCTGAAGAAAGATTAAGATTTGATTTTAAAAATATGGAAGCTTTATCTTATGACTTATTAAGAAAATTAGAAAAAGAAGTCAATCAGGAAATCCTTAAAAACCTGCCAGTTGACATGGGAGAGTATTCTATTGATGATGCAAGAAAACTTGGGGCGATGGCTCTTTTTGGTGAAAAGTATGGAGAGAGAGTGAGAGTCGTTCAGATGACCGAGAGTAAGGAGCTTTGTGGTGGTACTCATGTAGATAAGACCGGCGATATTGGACTTTTTAAGATTGTATCCGAAAGCTCTATAGCATCTGGTGTTAGAAGAATAGAAGCAGTTTGTGGTCTTGCTGCACTTGATTATGTAAACGATCACATAAAGGTACTTGATCATTTGGAGCAGGATTTCAAGGTCAAATACAATGAACTTCCTGCAAGGACTCATAAACTCAGAGAGGATATAAAAAGACTAAAAAAAGAGATTGATGACATAAGACTAAATTCAAGTGTATCCGCTGGAGAATCTAAAGAATATGATGTAAACGGAATAAAAGTTAAGATGCTTATAAAAAAAGATCTTACAGGCAATATAATCAGAGAATCATCTGATAGACTTATAGAAGGCCAGGAAAATGCCGTAGCTATAGTTTTATCTGAAGTAAATGGAAAGGTCATGATGGTTGTAAAAGCAACAAAGGATGCAACGAAAAAGGTTCATGCAGGAAATTTACTCTCAACTATCGCTGAAAAACTGGATGCCAGAGGTGGTGGAAAACCTACAATGGCTCAAGGTGGTGGAGGAAATCCTGAAAAGATAGATGTTCTGACTCAGGAACTTCCAAAGATACTGGAGGAAAAGATAGTTTGAGAATAGCTGCTTTAGATTATGGTCTTAAAAGAATAGGAGTTGCTATTACTGATGAAAGTGGTAAGTTTGCTGCTCCTTTTACAACCATAAAAAATGAAAGCACTATAAAAAAGATATCAAATATTGTTGCAGAGAATTCAGTAGAAAAGCTTGTAGTCGGTATACCTACTGATTCAATGGGAAGAGACACTCAGCAGAGCAAACGAATAAGAAAGTTCTATGATAAACTCAAGTCGGCTCTCGAGATAGAGGTTGTACTTTATGATGAGAACTATTCTACTAGAGATGCCTATGATGAACTTAAAAAATTAGGTTATAGTATGAAAAAAAGCAAACAGGTGGTTGATGAGATGGCAGCCACTCTGATTTTAAAGGAATATATAAGATGTATACAAGACCCGAACTCTTAGCTCCAGCAGGAGATTTTGAAAAACTTAGATTTGCGATTGGATATGGTGCTGATGCTGTATATTTAGGTCTGAAAAGCTTTTCACTTAGGAAAAATTCAAGAAACTTTACCTCAGAGCAGTTAAAAAAAGCTGTTGAATATGCTCATGAGAGAGATGCTAAGGTCTATCTTGCTTTAAACTCCTATCTAAAAGACTCAGACCTTGAAGGTGTAGAGGAAATATTTAATACTGCTAAAGAATGCGGCGTAGATGCACTTATAGTATCAGATCCAGGTGTTATATCCATGAACAGAGAGCTTGGATATAATATTCCTATACATATATCTACTCAGGCGAATACAACTAATTCCTATGCTGTCCGTTTCTGGCAGGAGCAGGGAGCTGAAAGAGTAATCCTTGCAAGGGAAGTTGGAATAAACAATATTAAAAGTATTCTTGAACATTGTCCTCAGATGGAAGTCGAGATGTTTGTTCATGGTGCGATGTGTGTCTCTTATTCAGGAAGATGTCTTATGTCAAGTTATATGACAGGTAGAGACTCGAATCAAGGTGACTGTGCACAGCCTTGTCGTTGGAAGTACAGACCTGTCTTTCTTGAAGAGGATAGAAGAAAAGGTGAGATATTTCCAGTTTATGAAGATGAGACCGGAACTTTTCTATTTAATTCAAAGGATCTAAATCTTTCAAGAAGAATACCTGATCTAATAAAAGCGGGTGTTCATTCTCTTAAGATAGAAGGAAGAATGAAATCTTCATATTATGTTGCGATGGTGATAAGAGTTTACAGACAGATAATAGATTCCTTCATGGAAGAACCGGAAAATTTTGAATATAAACAGGAATGGGATGATGAACTAAAAAAGATAAGTTATAGAGAATATACTGAAGCTGCTTATGAAAATGAGTTTTCCCATAAAGATCAGGTTTACACTTCAAATTCATACATTAGAACTCATAAAGTGATCGGTTTTGTTGATGAACCGAAAGGATATGATCCTAAGACTCATAGTTTTCCAGGTGTTAGTGATAGATTGTATAGAGTAAAGATAAAAAACGAAGTGCATTATGGACAACAAATAGAAGTAGTTTGTAAACAGGGAAGCTTTACTGAGATACTTCATGATTTTTATTCTGAAAACAAGGAAGGTGAGCTTGAAAGAGTAATGCGCGGAAAAAATAATGATCACTTATACATACCTTTCAACAGGGATGTGAATAACTTGTGTATAATCAGGACAAGGGATTCAAGACATGGATATTGATACTGTATCTTTTTACTATAAAACTAAGAAAGAAAAGATGTCCGAAATAGTACTTCGTATAGAGGAATTCGAGGGATTAGCTGGTGCCGTTATTGTTGACAGCAAAGAACATATAATAGAATTTCAGGTACCACCAAACAGCTGTGAACAATTTCTTGATATAATTGATTTTTTTGTTGCAAAAGGATACTGCGAAGCAGTGAAAACTTTTCGTAAAGCGTGAAGCGAAAAGGGTAATGTGGACTAAGGCAGAAAATCTGTAAAACGTGGGGTTTGGAATTTGGTGTTTGGGTCGGTTTGATCTTTCCAAAATCCAAAATCCAGCTTTATCCCTAAATCCTGATTTTGTCTCTTGACATTAAAAATCATCGGAGTAATATTATTTTAAATTGTATTGAACATTTGTAGTATTATACATGGAGGCTTCTATGCATCAAGGCATTCTTGCGTCACCATTATTTCGATTAGGTTTAGTAAGTTTTTTAGCATTTTTTTCAGGAAGATATATAAAAAAACTTAGTCTCCCATCGCTGTTAGGATTTATGATAACCGGTGCTATAATGGGCCCATCTTTATTTAATATTTTCGATATAGATTTTCAGAAGAGTATGGAGTTCATTACCGAGATATCACTTAGTTTTGTTGCTGTTTCAATCGGATTGGAATTAAACCTTGTTACTTTAAAAAAACAAGGGGTTGGAATCTTAGTGGTGATCTTTTCAGAATCTTTCATGGCATTTGTTTTTGTTACAACCGGAATATATTTATTTACAAAAAATCTTCCACTTGCCCTTGTTTTTGGAGCAATAGCACCTGCAAGTGCACCAGCTGGAACTGTTGCTGTTATACAGGAATGCAGAGCTTCAGGTTCACTTACTAAGGCTTTATATACAGTTGTAGGATTTGACGATGGTCTTGGAATAATAATCTTTGGTTTTGCATCGGCGGTTGCTAAGATATTACTTGGTAATCAGATAGGCATTCATAATCATACTTTTCTGGAAGGAATGAAGGTGCCGTTAGTTGAACTCTCGTTGTCTATATTAACCGGTTTTTTGGCTGGTGTATTGTTTTCTTTCCTTTCAAGAAAGATTAGAAATCAAATTGAAATATTCATGTTACTTTTTACTTTTATACTTATGATAACCGGAATATGCATGCAGCTACATCTTTCATTTATTCTTACAAACATGATACTTGGAATATTTATAGTTAACACTCAACCTAAAAAACTTATAGTTATGGTTGAGGATGAATTAAAAAGAACGATGCCGCTTTTGTTTTTACTTTTCTTTGTACTTGCTGGAGCACATCTGGATGTGGCGAACCTCTTAGCTTTAGGTGGAATAAGTATGGTATATTTCTTCCTCAGAGTATTTGGCTTGATATTAGGTGGATCACTTGGTGCAAAGCTTGGTGGATTGGAAAAAAAGATACAGAAGTATATAGGACTTGGAATACTTTCTCAGGCAGGTGTAGCAATAGGTCTTTCCTTACTTGTAGCTGAAGAGTTTATGGAATATGGTGAAGCTGGCATATATATAGGAAATACAGTTCTTACTACAATTACTGCAACAAGTATACTATTTGCTGTAATCGGTCCGGTTCTTACAAAGATAGCATTGACAAAAGCAAAAGAAATAAAAGTATAAAAGGTTAAATACACTGTTCGATTTGACTGATATAAATTAATAAATTAATATTTAATTAAATAGATTGTAACTTCAATAAATCTGAAAGAAGGATATAATATGAAGATTAAAGAGGCACTAAAATCTGAATGTATGAAAATCGATTTTAAATCAAGGACAAAGAAGGATGTTATAAGAGAGATCTCTGAGATTGCAAAGGCATCGAACTTACTTGAGAATTATAGTGTTGATGATATCTATAAAGCTTTCATGGAAAGGGAAAATCTTGGTAGTACAGGTTTTGGAGACAGAATTGGTATACCTCATTGTAGATTAAAAAACATGGAATCTTTTGTTGTTGGTGCTGTCATAGATAAAGAAGGTGTTGATTTTGAATCTATGGATGGAAGCAAGACAAATGTATTCTTTTTTATGATCGGTCCTGATAGTGAAAGAAGTCAGCATATAAAGATACTTTCTGAGATTTCAAAGATTTTAAAAGAAGAGGGAGCTGTTGATAAGTTATTAGATTCCAAAACATCTTCAGAATTATATTCTAATATTGTGAGTTTTGTTCATGATGAGATAGATGAGAATCTAGAGAAAGAAAAAGTGCTTTTTAATGTCTTTATACAGAAAGAAGAATATTTTGAAGATATTCTTGAAGAGTTTTCATCTGATGTAGATGGTTCAATATCTGTAGTTGAGACCAAGAATGCTGGAGATTATCTAAATAAAATGCCGCTTTTCTCAGCTTATTGGAGTGATACTAATCTTACCTTTATTAGGATTATCATAGCGGTTGCTGAAAAAAGTGAGGTCAAGGATATAATATCTCGTGTAGATAGTATTGTAGGTGGACTTGATAACGATTCAGGTGTTATGGTCGTTGTTCAGGATCTTTTATATACTCTCGGGAAAATAGATTTTTAAATGAATTTTCTATTTTCACTTACTAATAATTTAGATATACCACCTTTACTTAGAATGGGAATTGTTATAATTCTTGCTTTTTATCTTGGAAAAAGCATGAAGTTTATTAAACTTCCTTCGATAATCGGATTTATGATTGTTGGCGTCATATTTGGGCCATCTCTTTTTGGAATAATAAATCATCATCTCTCAGATTCTCTTAACTTTCTTACAGAGATGTCACTGGGATTTGTCGCACTTTCCATTGGACTTGAACTAAATATCAAGATCTTTAAAAAACAGGTGCCAGGGATGATGCTTGTAATACTGGCAGAATCTTTTTTGGCCTTCTTTTTAGTTACCATTGGTATATATGCATTAACGGATAATCTTCCGCTGGCTTTGATAATGGGAGGAATAGCTCCGGCAAGTGCACCAGCAGGAACTATTGCAGTAATACATGAGTATAAAGCAAGTGGTTCTCTTACTAAAGCTTTGTATACTGTTGTAGGGTTTGATGATGGTCTAGGAATCATAATCTATGGTTTCGCAGCTGCATTTTCAAAAAGTCTTATCCTTAAAGAAAGCAATATGACTATTACTGAGTTTATGAATCTTATGAAGACACCTTTTATGGAAGTTGTTTTAAGTATAGTCATTGGTATTATCTTTGGTGTTATGTTTTGTATGCTTCTAAAGAGATTAAACAACCCAATAGATATATATGTGATGTTATTTGGAATGGTTTTGTTTTTTACTGGATTAAGCGGGAAATTACATCTTTCGTTTATTCTTACAAATATGGTTGTAGGTATGGTAATTGAAAATACTCAGAAGAGTCAGCTAATTGAAAAGATCAGAAGTGAACTTAACTCTTCTATGCCGCTTTTATTTGTGTTATTCTTTGTTCTTGCAGGTGTTAATCTGCATATAGAAGAGATTACAAGCCTTGGAGTTTTAGGCGGAGTATATATTCTTTTAAGATCTGTAGGTTTAATATCAGGCGCATGGATTGGAGCTACAGTGGGAAGATTGGAGGATAAGATAAGAAAATATCTTGGACTTGGGATTCTTTCTCAGGCGGGTGTTGCTATTGGTCTAGCTCTTATAACTAAACAGGAATTTGCTTATCTTGGTCCGGATGGTGTATATGTAGGCACGGTTGTAATAACAACCGTTACAGCAACCAGTTTAGTGTTTGAGGTAATAGGACCGATCCTTACCAGAATTGCTCTTCTTAAATCAGGTGAGATCAAGCAATAGAAATGGATTTTGGGATGAAGCTGGATTTAGGATTTTGGGAAGATCAAAACCGACCCAAACCCCGAAACCCAAATTCCAAACACCACGATTTAAATATTAGTTTTGGAGGTTAGTCATGTTTTATGAACATCAGGTACAGACCAATAAAAGAGTAGAACTATATAATATTACAACTCAAGTAAAATCAACGATTAAAGATTCGGGTGTTAAAGAAGGAATATGTCATATCTTTGTTCCTCATACAACTGCAGCAGTTACTATTAATGAGAATGCTGATCCTGCGGTAAAAGGTGATATTACAAATGAGATGAACAAAGTGATTCCATTTTCAGATAATTATCAACACGCAGAAGGTAATTCAGCAGCTCATATCAAAGCGTCGCTTTTTGGATTTAGCGAAACCGTTATTATTAAAAACGGTAATCCAGTATTAGGTACATGGCAGGATATTTATTTTGCAGAATTTGATGGTCCAAGAAGAAGAAGATTTGTTGTAAAAGTTATTGAGGGTTAAGAAAAATGAATAAACGTTTTTTAATATATTTTTTTATAACCTTTTTTATTTCTTTTATAGCAAATGCATATAATAATATCTATATCACAGGAGAGACAAACTCAAGAATAATTTCCAGAAATGGTGGTCTTGCATCTTTTTTAGAACTTCCTATCGATAAAAGTAAGGATCTTGTAGTTGATACTGGAAACATATTATTTCCAAATCGATTTACGTTTCATGATAACGGTGAGCAGGTATTTAAATTATATAAAGATGCTGGTTTTGCTTTGACTGTGATGTCAAATCACGACTTTGATTTTGGTGTAGACAATATGAAGGGATTTACCCGTTATATTGATTTTATATCTGCAAATTATTCTAATCTTGATCCATACAAGATTGTAGATGTATCAGGAATAAAAGTAGCTTTTATTGGAATGACCAAAGAGGACTTAGATACTATAACAAAATGTGATTTATCAAAAGAATTCTGTTCTTCAAACTCTATTGAGAGGTTAAAAGATACTATTAAAGAATTATCTGATAAATGTCAGTCGATAATATTACTTTCTAATGAGACTCCCGAGAGAACTATTCAAATAGTAAGTAAATTAAATGGTATAGATCATGTCTTTGTTGTCTCAAAAAACAAATACTCCTCTATATTGTATAAGAAGATGGTGTTAAAGAACGACTGTGTTATCAATCTTATACCTGAAGGCTTCACCCATGTATATAAAGGGAAAAAGACTTCAGATAACAAGATAGATTTTAAACTTTTACCAATAAAAAAAGCATCAATTACTACCGTTAAAAAGCTGGAAGCACTTTTCCCAAAAGAAAAAGTAATTACTATAAATAACAAACAGACGCTGGTAAATAAATGTTTTGACTACCTTTCTGAAAAGACAAATGCTGATGTGATAATCTTTAATCAGGGAATAATAAATCCAGAAGCTGAGAGTTTGAAAGAGTTTATTAAATATGATGGAAATCTTCATCTAATAATGGTAAATGGAAAAGAACTAAAAAAAGCAGCCTCACAGGAATTCTTTTATTTTTATGGTATAAAAGATGGAAAAATATACGGAAGAAAGATAATAGATGATCATAACTATAGAGTGCTTATAAACGATTATTCCTTTAATGGAGGAGATGGTTTTGAAATAAAAAACACTCTTATCAGAAAAAATATAATCAAGAGTTATAAATCAGAGTTAATAGATAAATACGATGATGTATTAATTAGCAAAAGATTAGATAAGAAGTATATTTTGAATAAAAATCAGTTTTTTCTTTCTTATTCACAGTTCGATCTGACTGGAAATTCTTCTGCTTATAATGGAGTATCCGAATTAACTGGAGCGGAAAAGGAAGATTATAGATTTGAATATAAAGTCAATTTTAAAAGAGAGAGTAAAAATGCGCTTTTTAATAATGATACTGAGTTTTATTATGAAAAGACTGATGGTGTTAACAACGAAAGATCAATACTGATTCAATCTAAATATGATATCAAGAAAAAGAACCTTGTTTTTTTCCAAAAGATAAATACATCACTTCTTGAAAATGCAAGTGGTGATAAGACAACTAATTATAGACTTAGTATAGGTAAGATGCTTAAGAAAGAACTTTATGCTGGTCTATCATATCAACAGGTGTTTCCTGAAAATGGTGCAGATGCAAATTATGGACTTACCTTAACATGGGATAGTCCTGTAAAACTGAATATGGGTGTTTTATGGAAAAGATATATCGATCTTTTTTATTCAAAGACAGGTGATGAATATTATGAAGGTCAGTTAAAGACATCTTTCTCTATACCGTTTTATAAAAAAATCAATTTAGAGATGTCTTATGAAAGATTTCTTGTCTATGATGATTCAATAGGAGATGATGCCGGGAATTCCAAATATTTTCTGGGTGTAAATTATTCTTTTAAAACAGAGGATTTCATCAGATGAACAAAGAGGTATTGAAATTAAAGGAAGCACCTCTTTTTGAATTAAAAAAAAAAGCAAAAGGTAGATATAATATAGATCTTAGTCAGGCTGTCCCTGGTTGGAGCATGCCTGATGAAGCTGCGGATTATGCAACACATCTTTTGAAAGATCATAAAGATAATCGACTTGCTTTTTATACTCAAGACCATGGTCTTGAAAAGTTAAGAAAAAGTATATCCAAGCATTTGAATAATAGATACCATTCAAATGTTTCTGATGAGAATATAATTGTAACGGCCGGTGCAAATCAGGCTTTTTATACCGTTTCAGCAACACTTTTTTCTCCAGGCGATCAGGTTGTTGTGATTGAACCTTTCTATTTTAATCATGTCATGACATTGAAGCTTCATGGGGTTGAAGTAAACAATATAGATTATAAAGGCGAAACGCTTGATATAGATATGGAAGAACTTGAAGGTTTTTGTAAAACAAAAAATATCAATGCGATAATTTTAGTCAATCCGTCTAATCCAACAGGAAAAGTCTATAAAAAAGAACAGATCGAAAGACTTGTTAATATAGCAAAAAAAAATGATCTTTGGCTGATATCGGATGAGACCTATGAGATGTTTAGTGATAATATGACATCTTTGATAAGCTATGTCGATTATAAAAAGAAGATAATTTTAGGATCCTTTTCCAAATCATATTCTATGACAGGTTTCAGAACCGGATATATTATAAACACAAATGACATTACTTCACATCTTTTAAAAGCTCAGGATTGTCAGATAATATGTGCTCCAAGGATATCTCAGGAAATAGCCTGGTATTGTCTGGAAAGACTTTCAAAAAGTTGGTTAGAGGACAAAAAGAAAGAGCTTAAAAAAAGAGAGGATGTCATAAGAAGTATAAAAGGTGATTATTTCAAAGTATTATCCACTGGTCCTTTCTTTGCTTATATGAAAGGCAAGGATAAATGTGATAAAATAATTGAGATACTTCTTGATAAAGGTATACTTGTAGCTCCTGGAAGTATGTTTGAAAGCAGCAGTGAAACCCAAAACATTAGGGTATCAACAGGGAACGTCAGTGAGGATGTACTCAAAAAGACTGTAGAGATAATGGAGAAACTGTGAATATTGAGCAGTGAGTGGTGAATGGAATAACGTAAAGCGTGAACCGTTAAGCGAAATGCGGAAAATCATGAAGGAGCACGATACTTCGATAGAAGCTGGGATGAAACTGGATTTTGGATTTAGGATTTTGGGAAAATCAATTCCAACCCAAACCCCAAACCCCAAACCCCAAACCCCGGCTTTTGATAACATGAATTAACAATGAATAAAATATATTTAATAACTATACTATTAATACTATATATAACATCAATATCATCTTTTGGAGCTTCGCTTAGACTTGAAGATGATAAGTTTGTCTATTCTATTCCTGAACAATATTTTAATGAGGGATTAGATTATATTAGAGATCCCTTATATAAACGTGGATTAAAAGATCTTTATTTTTATATATCCCATGAAAGACTTGTAATAGGAGGAGTATATAGATTTCTTCCTTTTAAAGTCTATTTTGAGGTAGTTAAAAAAAACCTATGGGAATATGAGATAATAATAAGAGATTTCAAGTTCTTTAATTTTATCTCCTATTCTAAGAGAAGACTTGTTGATTCTGTATTAGGCCCTCTTGCAAATGACCGTGAGATATCGA
>PKTG01000054.1 GCA_002869225.1 Candidatus Muiribacterium halophilum
TGTAAACTCTCGAGGATTTCCTATATTTACAGGTTTATTATATTCACTTTTCATTAACCTTATAAAACCTTCTATAAGATCATCAACATAACAAAACGACCTGGTCTGTCCCCCATCTCCATAAACTGTAATATCATGCCCTTTAAGAGCCTGTACAATGAAATTACTCACAACTCTTCCATCATTTGCAAGCATCCTTGGTCCATAGGTGTTAAATATCCTTACTATCCTTATATCTNATAATCCTCCCTTTGAGGATGAACATTAGGGTTACCATATACCTCAGATGTAGACGCCTGAAAGATCGTAGCTTTTACTCTTTTTGCAAGACCAAGCATGTTAATAGCACCTAAAACATTCGTCTTTACGGTTTTAATAGCATTATACTGATAATGCACCGGAGAAGCAGGACATGCAAGATTATATATCTGATCGACTTCAAGAAGAATAGGTTCTACAACATCGTGTCTTATAAGTTCGAAGCTTTTATCATCAAGCAGGTGTTTAATATTCTGTTTTCTACCTGTGAAAAAATTATCCAGACATACAACTTCATGTCCGTCTTTTAAAAGTCTTTCACAAAGGTGCGAACCTAAAAAACCAGCTCCACCTGTTACCAATACTCTTTTATTTTCTCCCTCAAGGGGAGAATAATGATAATTCTTTATTTCAGTCATTTGTTGCTCCTTAATTAAAAGCAGGTATTAGGAATTAGGGGTTAGGGGTTAGGGTCGGACTTATTTTAAACAAAACATTCACTCCCAATTCCACACTCCCCACTCACAACTACTTGTTTCTTTCCATTCACATTTAACTTTTCACAATTCACTTATTCATTCTGACCCAATAATATCATATTGTTTAAAACAAAAAAAGCCACTTTTAAAAGCGGCTTTTTTGTCCTGATATAACTTGAGTGGGGTTATTTAATATGTATCTTTTTAACTTCTTTTTCCTTCTCAGCAGGTTTTTCAAGAGTTAGAGTAAGAATTCCATTTTCAAGATGAGCTTCTATCATTTCCTCGGTGATTCCTTCTGCCACCTGGAAAGTTCTTTTGAACTGTCCATACTTTCTTTCTCTTGAAAGATATTTTTTATTTTCATCCTCTTCCCATCTTTTTTCAGCCTGTATAGTAAGAATACCTTCCTGCAAAGAAATATCAATATAAGATTTTTCAACACCTGGTAGTTCTGTTTCAAGAACGACTTTGTTTTCGTTTTCATAAATATCGCATGCAAGAGTCGTTCTGATATTTCCAGGCTGAATGAATACTCTGCCTTCGTTAAGCATATCTCCTACAAAATTAGTAAGTTCATTAAATTCCTTTACCGGATTCCATTTTTCAAGTCTCATAATAGACCTCCTAAGTTTTTTTTAAGATTTTTCGTTGATATAATTGCAACAACTATGCCAATAGATTTGAATCAAATTCAGAGTGAGAGGTGAATAGTGAATAGGACTTAAACCTTTTACATTTCAGACTTCTGGCGTGTGTATTTTCTCTACACTATTTGTGTACAAAGACAACATCCCTATTATCAGGTAAGCGCATACTATTGTTATCTTCAAAACGATATTTATTATAAGTGAAAACTCCAAATTGTTTCCTATAAAATAAAAGATTGAAAAAAGAATTGATAAAAAAACAAAAATACCATATTGAAATCTTATCCTGAAGACTCTGTAAAGAGCCAGAAAATAAAACAAAGTTATTATCAGATATGATATAAGAGTAGCTGACGAAGCTCCTGCAATACCGAATCTCGGGATAAGAAGTATGTTTAGACCTATATTTATAATAGCAGCAACAATCCAGAATATCATATTAAGATAGTTCTTTTTCACTATATGAATACCGTAGAGTATGACATTGTTAAAAGCTATTACAGAATAAGATAAAGTCAACAAGACTACTATCGATGCTCCTTTCAAAAAAGCTTTCCCTGAGACTATGAGTATTATTTCACTGGCAAAAAGGGAAAGTAAAAGACTCAATGAAAGAACAGTAAATAAAAAAAAACTACTAAAACTGGAAAGTTCTTTCTTACATCTTTCTTCATCTTTCAACAAAGATAGAATATGAGGACCAAAAGCTTTTAAAGGCTTCATTGTAAGAAGTGAAACGATCGCAGATATCTTATAGGCAAGTGAATAAAAACCTACATCTTCAATATTCTGATAAATATTTATAAAATATCGGTCAGATAAAGTAAGAACAAAAGATGCTAACTGAACCGGTATAAGAGGAATCGAATATTTAAGCATATTTTTAAGTAGAAAGAAATCAAAACTCATTGTAAGACTATTAACTTGCAAAATAAAAAGAATTATATACTCAGATGCAAACGATATTATCTGAGATATTAATATTCCTCTTATTCCCATTTTCAAATATACTAGAAAATATATAGCAAGACATAAGGTCATTATAGTTGTAAAAAGATTTAACGATATATATTTTACAGATTCTTTTCTAACCATCAGTCTGTTATAAAGGATCATATTTACAGAAGACAAAAACATCGCAACAGCTATATATAAAATATATTTTTGATTTAGTTCCCCTTTAAACATAAGATTTGTATAACTTTTTGAAAAAATGAAAATAAGTGAAAGAAAAACGATTCCTGACAAAAGAGAAAAATAGAAAGTGGTTGAAAAAAGCCTTTTTCTGTATAAAACGGATTCATCATCATAATAAAGTCTTATAAAACCACTCCCGATCATAAGGACAAAAAAGATCGCGAATATGTTACCGTTAAGATATATCATCTCAAGCAAACCATAATCTGCAGGTTGAAGCATTCTGGTATATATCGGAAGTAAAACAAACTGGGCTATTTTAGATAAGATCGCACCCAATCCATATATGGACATATGCTTTAAGAGGTCTTTCATCCTTATTTCATACCGATCTCTTTATATATATCTATAAGTTGAGAACATACAACTTTGGTATCGTGATATCTTTCAGCATATTCACGACTTTTCTTACCGATCTCACTTATCAATTCAGGCTTTTCTAAAAGATTTTTAAGATTATTGTATACTGTATCAGGATTGGAATTAACAACCGGAAGTCCTTCTGGATATTCATTGACAAGATCATCTCTTATATAAGTTATGACGACTTTACCCGATGCCATGGCTTCAACTGCTGTCATACCGTATGATCCGACTCGAAGCTCATCTACATATATATCACATTCAGAAATACGTTTCCTTGTCTGTTTTTGAGTAAGATTAGCCTCCATGAGTCTAAAATCAAAATTATATCCTTCTTTTTTTAATCTTTCCACAGCTTCTAAAATATACTTTGTTCCTTTACAATTTTGATAAGTTGGAATATGAAGAAGTCTTGGACAATCCAGATTCCTTTGAGGGATATTTAATAGTATCTTTTTCAGATCTATTGGTTGCCTTAATATATATATCTTATCAAAAAATAACCTTGAGTATTCAGAAAGCTCTGGATCAGCTGCAACATTTTTGACATATTTTGAAATAAATCTCAATTTATTTATCGTTTCTTTATCTCTTTTTTCATCAGGTTCAAGATAAAAATACGGATTTTTTTCTCTTGCTATACCTATAATCCTTGCATCTCCACCACCCCAGGTTATTATCATAGGGATCTTCATGAGCTTAAAATATATTATGTCAAAGAATCCGGGAAGCATAGTTGTAGAATGATAATGAATAAGTCTTATCCTATTTCTGTTTCTTAAAAAAAAGATCAATTTTTTTATTAGCCTTTTTAACCTATTATCCGAAGCCCTGCAAACGCTCTTATGGGTAGGGAGGTTTCTTCTCGCCATTGTCCCATCATCCTTAACAAAATCATTTTCAACTGGTTTGACACTAATACTCTTTTCTCCCAGATCACTTAAGCCTTTTGCATAAAAATAAGGCCAGCCTGCAAGATTACCGTATTGATATATGATCTTATCTGATCTTTTCATAATACCTCTAAATCCTATTTGTAGACTCCAAAGACCTTTTCATTTGAAGGTACATCCTTTAATACTATTGTCCCAGCTCCAATAACAGCACCTTTTCCAACTTTTATATTTCCAAGAAGCACAGCGTTGGCACCAATAAAAACATCATTCTTAATAACAGGATGCCTGTTTTTACTTGAGTTTATCCTTCTTGTTCCAAGAGTAACGTTTTGCATTATAGTCACATTATCACCTATTACAGATGTACCTCCGATTACAATCCCACCCGGATGCGGAAGCCAAATGTTGTTTCCTAATCTAGCAGTAGGTGATATATCAGCGTTGCAAAAAAACTGATTTAACCTATAAAAAAGGGTATGTAATCTAAACTTTCTAAATATACGGGAACAGGCAAATATATGTGAGATCCTATATAAAAAAAGTGCCTGAACACCTGCCGAAAACAAAAGTGAAAATATTTTTTCAAAAAGAGTTTTCTGTTTACTAAATATCTTTGACATATTTTGAACGATCACTCCTGTGGTTTTGTATACTTCATGTAAAAACTGTAAGGTACAAGGCTGAGCTTTGCCATCACATAAAAGAAAGGTCGCATTCTTTCAAAAGTCTTTTTATAAGTCTTGAAATCTTTATAAGTCCTCTTTGGAAGTTTCATTATTTTTTCAAACTCGTCATCCGAATAGCCTAATCTTTTCTTTACATATTCAAGAAGTTCAGGTTCAAGATAAGGAGGTTCCTGCATCTTTTTCATACCTTCTTCTCTAGACATCTGACCGGATCTGATAAGTGCAGAAAATCCAAGTAATCTATAATCTCTATTAAATCTTTTTGGAATAAGGTAGCTATGATAGAAAGCTGTGAAACGATTTTCAAGATGGTGTCCACCATACCATTTCCAATCGAATTCTTTTTGAAGAAAAGTCTTTACTTCCTCTTTGTTATAACTCATATACCATAAAGGTCTTATCTTCTTTATTCTATCGATTATCATCCACTTTAAAAATTTATACATAGGCATATTTGGATAAGTCTTCATCTTAAGCTTTCCATATTTCTTATGCACACTTTCAATGTATTTTCCGTCCATATAAAGCCAGCCAAGAGGACAGACACCTTCCGTTCTGAAATTATGCCCTTCAATAACATATTTTACACCATGTTTTGCTGCAGCCATATTTAAAGTAGTTGCAAGTCCAATATCTGTAGGACATTCCGTATCGGGTGTTCCCGCTTGCAAAAACGACCTATAAATATCATCATATTCCTTATTGTTTACAACATAAGTGAAAAGATCGACTCCGAGTTTATCAAGCACTTTTCTTATGTTCTGAGTTGCTATTGTTGAGTTCCAGGTGTTATCAAAATGCACAGCAAGTGGTCTCAGACCTTTCTGAACACATTTATATACAAGATAGGATGAATCACATCCACCACTAACCCCAACCACACAATCATATTTTTTACCTTTTCCATCTTTTTTTATCTGCTCAAAGATCTCATCTAATATTTTTTCGCCTTCATCACCTATAGGATACTGTCTTTCAAGATCCTCTATCTGTCTGCAATAATTACAAACACCTTGTTCATCAAATGTTATATTTGGAATATCCTCGTGATACAGGCATCTAGTACAAGTCTTTTTCATATTAAGCTTTTCTCCAGGATCTCCCTTTCAGGAAAATTAATAAGCACTCCAAGATCTTTACCCTGATATACAAACATACTTCCGGCAGCAACAGAACTTGCTCCAGCATTTTTTACTGCTTTTTCAAAATCAGAAATATTAGCTGCTCCTCCACATGCTATAACCGGTATATCAACTTTATCTGAGACGCTCTTTATTAAATCTATATCATATCCCTTCCATGTTCCATCTCTATCAATAGAATTTATCAGTATCTCACCGGCACCCAGTTGCTGCATCTTGAAAGAGTATAAAACCGGATCGGTGCGTGTTATCTTTTTCCCTGAATCTATACAGACTTTTCTTTTCCCAAATATATTATTCTTTACATCCATCGATATTATAATACTTTGGCTACCAAAGTTTTCAGACGCATCCTTTATAAGAGCATTGTTTCTGTACGCAGCTGAATTGATAGATACTTTTTCAACACCTATATTAAATAGTCTCTCGATCTGTTTGATATTATTTATTCCACCTCCATAGGAAAGTGGCATAAAACATTCTCCCGCGATCTCTTCAATTAGTTTATAATCAGGTTCTTTTTTTTCGATTCCTGCTTTTATATCAAGAAGTAAAAGTTCATCTACCTCAAACTCGTTATAGATACGAACTGCATTTATAGGATCGCCTATATAATTATATTTTTTAAATCTTACAGTCTTTACAAGAGATCCATTATCCAGTAAAAGACATGGCATGACACGAGTCCTTAGCATTATATACACTCCACAAAGTTCTTCATAAGTTGCATACCAAATCTATGACTTTTCTCCGGATGAAACTGAACTCCATATATGTTTTCTTTACAAAAAGCAGAATGAAACTCAATACCATAGGAAGTCTTCATAAGAACATTTTCACTATCTTTACATTCAACATAATAAGAATGAACAAAATAAAATCTTGACTCATCTGGAAAATCTCTAAATATAGGATTTTCCTGAGCTTTTTTTATTATATTCCAGCCCATATGCGGCACTTTTAATCCGGTATCTTTCTCAAAGAAAAATCTTTTTGTATCCGCATCTATCCATCCAAGACCAGGCAGGGAACCTTCTTCGCTTTTACTCGTCATTATCTGCATTCCAAGACAAATACCAAGAACGGGGATCTTTTTTTCTAATACAGCCATATTTAGAGAAGAGATCATATCATTTTCATGGAGTCTATTTATAGCACGATCGAAAGAACCTACACCGGGTAAGATCAATTTTTCAGCTTGAATTATAAGTTTAGGATCAGAGGTTATCTGTGAATTTGCTCCAACCTTTATTAGCATATTTTTAATAGATGCTAAATTTCCTAATCCGTAATCTATTATGGTTATCATTGTCTTCCTTTATAAAAAAAGTAATCTGGTAATTTAGTATTCTCGTTCTTTGGACTTATAAAAACAGGAATTAGGATTTTGGGAAAATCAAANAAATCAAACCAACCCAGACCCCAAACACCAAATTCCAAAACCCATGAATTTTATTTTTCTCTGCTTTTGTCCATATTACCATTTTACCCTATTACCTAAATACCTATTTACTGTTTACCGTTTACTGTTCTACTATCCTTGCCGGAGTACCGAAAGCTTTGCAATTTGAAGGAATATCTTTATTCACAAAACTGTTTGTACCTATTACAACTCTATCTCCAATAGTTACACCTTTTGATATGACAGAATTAGGACCCAGATAACAATTATTTCCGATCTTTACAGGAGATGTCTGTATCTCTTTATCGTTTATTATTTTTTCAACAGTATCATGGGTATAAATATGAACACCAGCTGAGATAGCGCAGTTATCACCAATTATCAGTCCACCACCTGAACCATCAAGTATAGTATACGGTCCTATCCAGGTATTCTTTCCGATCTTAACATCTCCAAGCACTAATGATGAGTCGTATATTGATGAACCTTCTCCAAAACCAAGAAGTCTCGCTTTTTCCCATCTATCAACAATATAATCAGCAAAAGCAAGATCTCTATCAAATCTATCTTTTTTTTCAGCTCTTAACACTTTATAAAGTCTGCTTAAAAGTTCATGTATCTCTTTTTCATTCATCTCATAAACTCCTTAATAAGTGAGGATATTCTGTTTACAGGAACACTTCGATAACAAGGAAAAGTTATTGTGTTCTTCTCAATAAAAAGTGATGTTTTTAATGGGTCTTTATATTTTTCTTTGTAATAGTGTGTATTACTAAGAGAATAAGTACCAATGGTTGTCTCGATATCATTTTCATATAAAAATTTAATAAGTTCATCCCTATTTACATCTTCCGGTACCAGAAAGACAAGCGATTGAACATTATAAACAACATCTTTACCTGTTTTTTGTTCTTTAAATCCAAGGGAGGACAATTCTTTTATATAATCATCTCGAATAATATTTCTTTCTTTTACTATTTCATCTAATTTTTGAATCTGTTTTATTCCCATCACACATTGAAGTTCAGACATACGATAGTTATAACCATAATCAACAAAACACATCTTATCATCTATCTTCATGCATCCATGTTCGAGTTTGACCTTTAGTCTTTCAAACAAATCGCTATTGTTTGTAGTAATAGCTCCACCTTCACCGGTTGTAAGCAGTTTCCTGGGATGAAAACTAAAGCAGGTTAGATCAGAGATGTTCCCACAACGTTTTCCATTTTCCGAACTACCAATAGCGCAGGCTGCATCCTCTATAAGAGGTAGTTTATATTTTCTGCATATTTCTTTAATATTATGTATCCCTGTAGGATTTCCAAGGGCATCGACAAACATCACGGCTCTGGTCTTATCTGTGATATTTTTTTCAAGCTCCTCACATGTCATATTAAAAGTGTTTGGATCGATATCAGCAAAAACCGGTATAGCACCAATATCCTCTATAACATTAGCACTGGCAGGAAATGAAAAATCAGATACTATTACCTCATCTCCTTTTTTTATATCAAGTATCTTAAGACAACTGGAAAGAGCTGTAGTGGCTGAAGTGGTTAATATTGAATGTTTTGAGCCAGTGTAATTTGAAATATCTTCAGTAAATCTACTTACATTTTTTCCTTTTGTAAACCATCCACTATCAAAGACTTCTTTAAAATCATCCTTTACATCATCAAAGTCTATATATGGTCTTATAAGTCTTATCAATTATTCACACTCCAAATCTTTCTTTATACCAGTCAATCGTTGTCTTGAGACCTTTGTCAAATGGTGTAAGATGATAATCTATCATTGATCTTATTTTCCCGTTACATGCATTGTGGCAAAGGACATCTGAATTTCTTGCCTCTTTTCTTATTATCTCACCATTATAATCCATATTCTTGCATATACTATTTATAAGGACCTCTATACTTATCTGGCCATTAGTAGAAATATTCACACTTTCACCTGATCTTAGGATTGGATATACTTTTAAAATTGAATCAACAGTGTCATTTACAAAGATAAAATCTCTCGATTGTTGACCGCTACCGTGTATTTCAGGTTTTTCTCCATCAATTATTCTTTTAATCGTTATTGGTATTACACCAGCCATATATCCTTTATGATTCTGTCTTGGTCCATAATTATTAAAAGGTCTTACTATAAATGAATCCAGATCAAACATCCTTACATAACTCTCAAGAGCAATATCTGCTGCAGCTTTACCGGCAGCATAAGCCGTAGTAGGATTCTTCGGATGTTTCTCATCCATCGGCTCATAAACTGCAGTTCCGTATACCTCAGAAGTAGAAAAATGACAAAGAGTCTTATAATGACCTTTTCTTTGTAGTTCAAGTAGGTTAAGTATTATCTTTGTATTTGTCTCATATGCATTTCTTGGATTTACAAAAGAATAGTTAAGAGCTTTTGTAGCACAGTTAAAGACTATATCGATCTTGTGTCTTTCAAATATATATTCAAGAGAAGATCCTATTTCTGCATCATCTCTGTAAAAGATACAACCTTTCTTTATAGCATCTTTCAGATTATATTTATCGCCTAAAAAGAGATTATCTATAACAACGACCTCATGTGCTCCTTTGTTTATAAGTTCATCAACAAGATGACTTCCTATAAAACCAGCACCTCCTGTTATTAAAATATTACTACCTTTGATCTCAGGTCTATCTTTTATCATATTAGATATTTTCCTGTATTAGATTTGCTATCTTCATAGCGTTTACTCCATCAACAGCTTTTGCACTTATATTTTCCTTTTCAGGAGAGATTATGCTTTCGATAAAAGCCACCTGTTCACTGAGAAGTGCTTCCTGATTTGAGACCTCGATCGTTTCTTGTGTCGAAGATAAAAACACATCCCTATAGGATTGGTCTACAGTCTGTCTGTTTACAATAACCTCTTTTCTAAGTAGACAACAGTCTATAAACATATCTTCACATGTAGCATTTATTTGTCGTATTCTCTTTTCTGTTATCCTGCTTGCTGTAAGTTTTGAAAATTGTCCGTTTTTATGAGTTAAAACCGCACATGCAAAAGCTATCATACCATTTTCCCTTGTACCATATGAAAATACATCCTTTACATCTCCGTTAATAAGTAATGCCAGATCAATATCATGTATCATCAGATCGGTTATAACATCAACATCAGTGATCCTGGAACTTACTTTGTTTGTTCTCATAAAATCAACATTAATAACCTTTTCTGTTTCTTTAAGAAGTTTTTTCAAAGAAATGACCGTACCGTTAAATCTTTCAATAAAACCTACATGAAGATTAATATTGTTCTCTCTCGAAATATTTAAAATCTTTTCGCTAGTCTTAAGATCGTGACTTATAGGTTTTTCAATAAAAATATTTTTGACATAGGGATAAACAAGTTGAAAATATTCATAATGAGTTGAAGTTGGAGTTGATATGACAACAGCATCAACCGTTTTAAGATCCTCTTTTAGATCTTTTGATTTCCTTACAGAATATTGCTTGTTAAATTTATCGAGGATATCATTATCCTTATCGTATATAAATTCTAAATGAACATTTTTAAGTATTGAAAGAACCCTAAGATGATTCTTTCCCATATTACCGACACCTATAAGACCTACCTTGACAATATCTTTCATATTTATCCTTTCAGACTCTATTTCCATCTTTGTCTATATAACAAATATGTCTTGCAGGATTTCCCATAACAAGAGAGTAAGGTTTTACATCTTTTGTCACGACACTTCCTGCAGCTACCATACAGTACTCACCTAAAGTTATTCCACAGACAATAGTTGCGTTTGCTCCTATTGAGCAACCTTCTTTAATAAGAGTCTCAGATACCTTCCAATCATCATGAAAAGCTCTGGGAACTTTATCATTGGTAAGAGTAGCATACGGCCCAACAAAGACCTTATCCTCTATTTTGACACCATGATAGACCGAGACTCCGTTTTGTATTTTGCATCCACTTCCTATGCTTACATCAAAATCTATATATGTATCCTTACTAATAATACAATTTTCTCCAATTTTAGCACCTTCTCTTATCTGAGAATTTATCCATATCTTTGTGCCATTTCCTATCTTTGTATCAGAAGAAACGTTTGCGGTTTTATGAATAAAGACTTCGCTCATATTATCTCCTTAAAAAGCATTTATTACTTTTACTATCTTTTCCAGATCCTCTTTTAAAAGAGCTGGGTGTACGGGGATTGAGACAACCTCATCTTTAACAACATCAATATTTTTATAATCCTTTTTAAATCCCATTTCTTTGTAACATTCCTGCTCTGGAATGGAAAGAGGATAATAAATACCTGAACCTATTTCATTCTCATTCAAATAACTAACAAACTCATCTCTTTTACCGTTTTTTATCTTTAAAGTATACTGATGATATACATGATCACAATCTTTATCTTTAAAAGGTATTAAAACATTCTCATTCTCAATGTTCTCATCATAATATTTTGCATTTTCTTTTCTTTTATTGTTCATATCATCAAGTCTATCGAGTTGATTGAGACCGATCGCTGCTGCAATATTTGTCATTCTATAATTAAAACCTATACCCTCATGATAATATCTTTTTTTCATTCCATGATTTATATACATCTTAGCCTGTTGATATATCTTCTCGTCATTACATACAACCATTCCACCTTCACCTGTTGTCATATTCTTTGTCGGATAGAAACTATAACATCCAGCATGTCCAAAAGAGCCAACGATTTTCCCTTCGAATCTAGCTCCATGACTTTGACAACAATCCTCGATAAGAATCAGGTCGAACTCTTTTACAAGTCTCATTATCGATCTCATATCACATGATTGACCGTATAGGTGAACAATAAGAAGTGCCTTTATATCTTTATGTTCATTAAGTTTTTTTTCAATATCGTCAGGAGAAATATTAAAGGTGTCTTTATCGATATCACAAAACACCGGTCTAGCTCCAATTTTTATAATAGGATTATTTGAAGCAATAAAAGAAAAGGCAGTTGTAAGTACTTTGTCGCCAACATTTATTCCAGAAGCCTTTAAAGCTGTCTCGATAGCTGTAGTCCCTGATGTGGTTGCAACTCCATATGAGACTTCGTTAAAGGAAGCGAATTTTTCCTCAAATTCCTTTACAACGCCTCCACAAGCTATCATACCACTTTTCATAACCTTAACAACTGATTCTATTTCTTCATTTCCAATATATGGTCTTGCTATTGGTATCATCATCTCTCCTAATTTTATGTTCCTAATAATTAATAATTTTTCATTACAGTTCCACTATTCACTATTCACTATTCACTATTCACTATTCACTATTCACTATTCCTAATGTTACAGAGCAACTATTTTATAGTCAAGATTTATAATCAGTATAAAAAAAAGGAGCCCGTAGGCTCCTTTTATTATTTGTATTTTACTTAAGATTATGTACTATGACATTTCTTTCTAAAAGTCTCTGTGCTGATTTAAGAGCAAATCTTACATTAAACGGTGCTTTTTCAAACAGATTATCAAGTCTGTTTCCAATATCATTAGCATCCTTTACTGCTTTTGAACTGTTATCAAGATTCTCATATTCACAAACAGCTATTATAAGTTCTTTTATAGAATTAAGTCTGTTTTTGTATGATGATTCCTGATCATCAAGTCTTGTTATTGCTTCCTCAATAAGTCCAGCGGCTTTTGTAAGAGTTCTATAGTTTGGAGAATCGAAATTAGTAAGTTTGATCATAACAGTCTTCTGATTCCACATCTTTCCATTATAAATAATACCAACATTAAGAAGAGCTTTACTGTTCATCTTAGCATTGTCATCGACTCTACCACATTTTTCGACTACTTTTATAGTCTTCTGACCACTTATTTCTGGAATCATTATTCTCTGTGTCTTTACATCTCCTGAAGCTACCATTGGATTGATTCCAGCGTTTAAAGCTGTCTTTTCTCCATAATTGATAACAAGAGCTTCAATATAGATGCTTCCACCAGCTTCAAATATTCCTTCTTCATTTTCAGGTCTTATATTTACTCTTACTAATTCAGGTAATGCATTTTCTCTAAAATAAGCTATACATTCCTGTCTGCCAGCTTTCTGTCCATCTTTAAAAGCATCTGGATAAGTTATTGCTGCCTGATAACTATAGCCCTTGTCATAACCTTCTCTATATTTCATATCATAGGCATTGTCATATGACTGTTTATAATACTTATCGTAAGCTTCGTTATAACCTCTTTCTCTATCATAAGAATACTCTCTGTTGTAATATTCTCTATAGGTCTTATCATAAGCTTCATCATAACCCTGTCTATAACCATCTCTGTAGCCTTCGTCTTTTCCAGCTTCAAATCCTTCTCTGAAACCACGATCATAAGCTGTTTTTCTAGCTTTTTCATATGCTTCTCTATATTCTTTATCATAAGCACTCTTATAGTAGTCATGATATTTTTCAGCATATCCTTTTTTGAAACCTTCCTGTTTCCCTTTATCAAACTCAGCCTGCTGCTCTGGAGTTATCTTTGTCTCGGAAGTCCCTGTTCTTACATTATCAAGTTCAAATACTCCAGGATTATTTCTAAATCTAAGAGATCCACTATTATCAGCAAGAACTTTTTCTCTGATCTTCTTTTCTGTTTCGCTATAAGTCTTAGTATAACCAGCCTGATAACCTTTCTGATATTCTATTTTCTCAGCTTTCTCTACACCTTCAAGATAACCTTTATCATAAGCATCTGAGTTTATACCAGCTTCGTTCCCATCTGCATTACCAGTTGCTTTCCCGTTTCTATAACCTTCATCATAACATCTATCTCTACCATCTCTTGTACCTTTATCTTTTCCGTCTTTTTCACCTTCGTATCTACCATTTCTGATACCCTTAGCCATTCCTGCTTCATGGCCTTGTTCTTCACCTCTTCTTCTTCCTTCTCTATAACCTTTTTTTCTACCTTCTTCTGTACCTTTTCTCTGTCCATCATTTTTACCATTTTTAAAACCTTCAACTCTTGCAGAGGCTCTTCCCTCTTTAAGTCCAAGGCTATAACCTTTGTTATACCACTCAGAACCAAATGAAGTATATGCAGAAGCTAATATAAAGACAAATACTAATAAAAATATTGATAATTTTTTCATGATCCCTCCTTTATTTCATTTCCTCGATTAGTTTATCCCAACCAGTGTCCTGAGCGAAATCAAGAGCCTTATACATAGGCTGAAGTTTACTTCTATAAAGTTCATAATCACTTGGAAAATATATCGATGTCATGGCAAATTTCACTTTTTATCCATCATAATATTTATCAACCACAACATTATATAGTTTTTCAACAGTATCTCTAAGTATGTCAAGTCTATCAACATCGTTTATCCTGTTATAAAGTTCCATAAGAAAATCATTAAGATCAACATATTCTTTCTTTCCATTAGCTTCTTTGAATAAGGAAGCGAAACATGACGAATGATCTTTAGCAAATCTTATTGAATATTCAAAGTCTTCAAGATTTTCCTTTTTATACTCAACCATTGAATCAACAAATGTCTTAAGCTGCTGAGCAAATTCATCGATCTTAGAAAGATCCATCATTGCTATCTGATAAGATGAACTTCTTATCTGTTTACAGATCTTTTCATGTATTTCTGGAACATAATGATAATCATCATCCCAATTATCATATTTATGTTCTTTTATCTCTTTAAGAATATCGTTAGCTCTTCTAACCATAAATTTATGCTTAGCACCACCGCTTAGGAATACTCTTCTTGCAAAATCAGGAACCTCAAGATCGATGTCTTTTAGACCCTGTAGAAAGACAGAATATTCAAAACCTATTCCAGGCATATCGGTTTCAGCTGCTATCATGTATTTTGCATATTTTCTTAGCTGATAAGCTACTTCAATCTGATTCATAAATCCACTGTTAAAAGCTATAGTATCAAATTTCTTACCTCTAAGGACTCTTGAGAATACACTTTTCATTTCCTGCATAGATATAGAATCGTTATCAGAATCAGAATAAGCGAATGATCTTTTGTTCTGGAATTGATCCATTGATATCCATCCGGTACCTTTACCCATTATAAGAAGAGCATATTTATCTGCTTTATATGACATACCCCAGTTTAAAAAACTCTCAAGAGTCGCCGGGTCTCCCATATTGACTTTTTCAAGCTCTGCTCTTCTTGCCAGAACATCTTTATATACATAATATCTTTCAGCTGTCTTTTTCTTTCCAGGAAAATCTATCTGAGTAACTATATGAACATTTTTCCCTGATCCAACTGCAAGAACGCTTTTAACCTCTTCAATAAGAAGTTCTGCAAGATCCTTGTTGATATCTGCCGCAACATAGACCATTACAGTCCAAGGTTTGTGTGATTTTTCCTCTTCTGAGACTTTCATATCCTTTTTAATATATTTACCAAGCGGATTACAGCCTGTAAATACAAAGATAAGAATAGCCATGATAGAAAGTGCTAATAACTTCTTTTTCATATACTGCCCCCTTTTTATAAAAACATCTTATTAATAATTTTTTTTATCAATCATAAGTTTCAATGATCTTCGTTCTTAAATCTTAGATTGGAATAATTATACTATATTTTTAATGATTTTGGAAGCAAAAAACGTTTCATTCATTGAATTTTTCAGATTAAACCAGTAAATACGAATTTGAAAATTAGAGATTTATAATGATTTTTTTCTCTTTATCCTTCTTTTTTAGGAATATTTGATTTTTCATCCTTATTTTAATTTGAAGAAGATACATGTTCTATTATCCTTAACACTTTCACATCCTCGGTGATACTTTCAGGGTTTACAATAGCTAAGGCATTTCTATTCATTTTGACATAATTTACTATCTCAGGAAGTGATCTAAATATTTTTGGTGGCTTACCTCTTCCAGTAAAAATAGATTTCTTCCATGTAATATCAAAATCTCGTTTTTTCATATTCATAACTTTTGAAAGAAATAATTTAAAACATTCGCAATCCATATACATAGCCGGAAAAATATATTCTCAGTTTATTTTTCTGTTTCTGCCAAGATATAGTTCCCTGAGTTCCGGATAGGTTATTGTATCAAATTTCAAAGATTTGTTAGCGATGACCACAAATTCCTTTTTCGCATGTGTGACCCTTTCCTCTGAATAGCAAATCGTTACAGATGAAATAATAAATAAAAACAAAATTATTTTAAAAATATTCTTCTTCATCAAAATGAAACCGTCACTTTCAAAGCTATATAACTCCAATCTTTTGTCAGAGTGTCATTCAAATAAGTATATACCTGTGCAGTCCCTTCAACATCATGATATTCAAATTTTGCTGTCTTCGAATCATCTATGTTATATCTAAGACCTAAGCAATTATCTTTTTGATAACCTCTATGAAAAGGATTAAAACCGTTATTCATCTCTTTTTTCTCTTCATTCGCATAATAAGTTGAAGAAAACAAGAAAATATTAGTCTTTTTATCCAATACATATTCTATCTTTGAATAATATCCAAGGTCAAGCAGGCCTTCTGTAATATTCAACACAGGTATATCTACAAATGCATCCATCTTCTTTCTTTCATGGCAAAAACCAAATCTGTTCTTTTGGTATTTAAACCCGTATATATACCATCTATCGACATTTACATCGAAATTCTGTATTCCAGACTCTAGTGTATTTTTATTAGCTAGCGCTTGTGCATCTAAAGCCGTCTTCTGAGCAGCAGTGATAGCACCCGCCCCAACAAGTGAAGCAGTTTGAGCTAGAGCAGCAGTGTAATAATTTGAAGCATCCACATTAGCATTTACCTGACCATTTATCCGATAATTCGCATATTTAAAGGAAAGATTTGTATTTGGGAAAGTATATGTAAAAGCAAAACCGTTATCGGAATATATATCAAGGGTTTGATTTGACATCTCTATTCCAGCCTCACTAAATTCGGATGCCATATTCCTTAAATATGCTGAATTTTCATCAAAAGAACTCACTCCTGAAACAAGTTCGAGTTCGAAATCACCTTTATCTGTATATTGATTAAAATAAAAATCCAAACCAGTCATCGAGTTAAAGAATTCTCTTGAGCTCTCGTCATAAACAGCTTGCGGTAAAAACACTTCATTTCTAAGAAGATCGACATCCCTAATGACATTATAGAATCCTGGAGGAGATTTAAATTTACCTATTCTCATACCGGTTTTATTATTTATCTGATAATCTGCAAATCCCCAGTCAAGTTTGATCTGATTGTTACCCTGATCACCAAGATCTCTTGATAGTAACTGTATTCCCACAGTCAATCTTTCATCTATATGAGTTCTGAAATTTATCGCAGTCTCGTTAAATTCGAAGGAACCACCTATTGAATGAACAAGATAATTATTATATTTTGAATATATAAACCCCTGACTTATAAAACCATTTGTCTCTATTTTTTCAATAGAAAAAACATTGAAAGCAAGCATACACAATGTAAGTAAAATACATATCCTTTTCACAAAAAAGATCTCCTTATAATTTTAAATTATAAACACATCAATCTTGTCATTATACTACATTTTTGTAATTATTTCAATTAAACTCCAGAGTTTACTCCCCGAGTACCTTTACTAAATAATCTTTCTCTCTCTGTCCATCATATTCTGCGTAGTAAATTGTCTGCCATGTCCCCAGAAAAAGTCTTCCATCTATAATAGGTAACGTGGTATTATGTCCGGCAATCATCTGTCTTATATGTCCATCTGCATTAGCTTCATGGGGGCCATTATGTCTGTAATCGCTATCTTCCGGAACGAGTTTTTCCATAAAATCAATAATATCATCAAGAAGAGAACCATCAACATCATTTATAAATACGCCTGAAGTTGTATGCATTGGATATACCAGCACAAAACCTTCTTTTATCTTCGATTCTGCAACGGCATCCTTAACATTCTGAGTGATATTGACAATGTCATACCTTTTATTTGTTGTTATCTTAAAGAGCTTATTTAAAGTCTTCATTATTTCATCACCTTTTCTAAGTTATATTTTTAAAGCAAGCGAACCATTAGTTTACCAAGAATTTTTAATTCTGCTATCAGATTTTTCTATATCAAGCAATCTCTTCTTATAAAAAATCCCAGGTCCATACCCACCTAGTTCACCATTTGACATTATCACTCTGTGACAAGGAAATATCAAAGGAAGAGGATTTTTTTTCATAGCCATAGCAGCTACTCGTTGTCCGTTATGAATCCCCGATAATTCAGCTAGACTTTTATAACTTATTACCTCACCATAAACAACTATTTTCCTAAGAGTGTTCAGAATATTTGAATATGTATCATTTGTTTTAAGTATGAAAGGTATAAGTATTTCCTTTTCATTCCCGCATAAATAGTTTTCGAGTGCTTTTTCAGCGTTTACTACTTTTTTTGAATCGGAATATCTTTTTTTATTAAAGACAGGAAAATCTCCTGGAAAGCTTATTTTTTTAACATTATCATCTTCAAATTGGAATAGAAATAGTCCTAATCTTGATTTTACAAGTGATATATCAATCATCTTCGACAAATCGAAGTTGCATATTCTCAATACCTATGAGCTCTTCGATCTCCTCTAAAATGATCTCACTTATCTCGACGTTATGCTCACTTTCCACTTTTATATCTTTATTTCCAGCTTCAGCAATTATTATAACCTGATGATTACCAGGATGAATATCAAAGATATCTCTGAGATTCTCAATAACCTGAACTTCATCAATGTGGATTATCAGCTTTAATCTTTCGTCTGCAAAAGCTTCTCTTATAGTTCTTATATCTAAAAGTCTATAACCATAATCTGAATATTCGACCTTTACACAAACGACTTCCTCTTTCTTTAATCCATTTATAAGTTCTGGTTCAACCAATATTTTGAGATCAGATGAATAATCCTCAATAGTCATTCTTTTTAAGATTTGTTCGCTAAACTCCTCTTCTTCAAACTCTCTTATTATTCCGCAGAGCCATAATATTCTGGTGGTTATCCTTGAAGCTTCGCCTAAAGATTCTTCCGATAACAATCTTATGGTTATACTGAAATCATCTATTACATCCCTGGAGAAAATAAGACCTGTATATTCCTTCTCTTTTTCTCTAAGATAAGCATCATCAAATTCTCCTGTCTTGTCTTCCTCTACCTGTTCAGAAAAGAGAGAGTTATAATCAAGCGATGCTCCCATATTATCTATCATATATTTTCTACTGCAATTAAACCTATCCAATGCACCTGAAAAGACAAGAGCTTTTATTATCTTTTCTGATATTCCGGCACCTTTGGCTTTAAACAAAAATTCATCCCAGCTTTCTATCTTTTTATTTGTACCTTTAACAAAACTCTCAAGGATCTTAGCATTCGTGGTTCCTATACCTTTGATACCTGAAAAAGAAAACCTTATTCCTTTTTGAGTCTTTGAAAATCTGGATTTACTTCTCAAAAGATCGGGTGCTAAGACGTTGACACCTTGCTCTCTCATCTCTCTGACTATCTTCTCAGTCTTCTCTATTCTATCAATATCCTGATTCAATATCTCTGTATAAAATTCATTTGGAAATCTTTTCTTTAGGAAAGCACATTTATAGGAAAGTGCACAATAAGCAACGGCATGAGCTTTGTTAAATCCATATCCAGCAAAACGACTAATATCTTTAAATAATTCCTTTGCCATCTCTTCCTCAAAATGATTCTTGTTAGCACCACTTAGGAATCTCTCTTCCATCTCTTTCATTATGTATATATCCTTTTTAGTCATAGCTTTTCGGAAGTTATCGGCCTCTGATAAAGAAAAACCCGCAATATCCTTTGCTATTTCCATCACCTGTTCCTGATATATTATTACTCCATATGTGGAATCAAGTATCTTTTTTAAAGGTTTTATTTTCTTCCATCTATAATCACCACTTGCTCTGTTTTTCAAAAAGAGCTCAAAATTATCTCTAGCTCCTGGTCTGACAAGTGCAGTAAGCGCGCATAGTTCGGAAAACTTTACCGGTTTAAGTAATATCGCATGTCTTGTCATATTTGAAGTCTCGAGTTGAAAGATTCCTGCTGTTCTACCCTTTGATATCATCTCATATACTTCCGGATCATCATAATCTATTTTAAGATCTTTTTTTCGGATATTTTTAAGAATATTATCTATTGTAGAAAGAGTTCTAAGTGATAGTACATCTATCTTTAATATACCGAGATTTTCAATGCTGTCTTTATCCCATTGAGAGATAAGTTTTGACTCATCACTATTATACGGAATATTACCTTGAAGCCTTTGTGGGTATATTATAAGACCTGCTGCATGTAGAGAAGTATTTCTAACTATTCCCTCTAATTTTTGAGCTCCAATTAGCACCTTTCTCACATCACCTGATTTATCTGAAAGTCTTTTGAATTCAGGATTTTTTTTCATATTATCAGCTATCGTCCGGCTTCTGTTTAGAGAAGCTAAAATTTGTTCTATTGTAACATCAGGTATTTCCAAAGTCTTTCCGATCTCTCTAATTGCAAGAGCACTTTTAAAAGTACCAAAAGATATTATTGAAGCTACTTTATCCTTACCAAACCTCTGTCTTATATACGAAAGAAGTTTTTCCCTCTTTTCAGAACTTACATCAATATCTATATCAGGAAGTTCTTCTCTACCTGGATTTAAAAATCTTTCAAATATCAGATCATGTTCAAGCGGATCTATCTCGGTTATTTCAAGAAGATATGCAACGATACTAGAGACTGCTGATCCCCTTCCACCACCAACGGTGATGTTCTTTTCACGCGCAAACCTGATAATATCCCAGACAAGAAGAAAATAATCACAGTATTGTAGTTTCTTTATTACTCCAAGTTCATAGTTAAGTCTTTCTGTTGCTTTTTCACGATCTTTTTCGGAGTATAACTTTTCAATGTTTTTACTTGTAAGATATCTAATATACTCTGAAGATGACTCAAACCCATCAGGCAGATTATAATCAGGGACAAGATCTTTTTTTCTAAGCATAAGATTACATTTCCAATCTATCTCTCTTGCTGTTTTATATGCATTTTCAAACCCAGCTTCACTCATTACATCAGCCGATTTTAAAAACTCCTGATCATTCTCTACCTTTTCTCTTTCTTCATCATAATATTTTTCACCTCTAATAACACATCTGTAAGCATCTAACAGTTTATAATGAGGAGAGATAAGATATTTCACGTTATTTGTAAGCACTGTGTTTATTTTAAGATATTCAGAAATACCTTCAAGTATATGCATAAAAGCACGTATCTTACTGGAAGCATTGCAGTTGATCTCAACATAAAAATCATCTTCCAGATTTTCCTTCATATAGGAAAGATGTCTTTCAAGCTCTTCAAGTCTATCGTCTTTAATAAGGGATAACACCTTTGAGTCTTCAAATCCGCTAAGTACTATCAGACCTTCTTTATTCTTAAAAAGATCATCATATTTTATTTCATCACCTGAATTCTTTTTTGATACAAGAGAAATGAGGTTTGAAAAACCTTTTTCATCCTTAACAAGAAGAACAAGATAACCTTCTTCAAAACCTAGCTCACAACCAATAATCGGTTTGACTCCATGTTCTAAAGCATAAAAATAAAATTTGATAGCACCATAAAGATTATCTCTGTCTGTAAGAGCTACACTATGATATCCAAGTTTTTTACAACCGGATACAAGATCCTCGATCTTTAATACACTTTCACCTATGCTATAACAGCTATGTACATGAATGTGAGTAAAACCTGTATTTTTCACACGACCTCAGTTTTTTTCAATTTTTCCTTTATCTTAACATATTCTTCATTTACTCTTCTAAGTCTTTGATTCATATCCTTGATTATAGTCAGATAAAATTTTAAAAATATTTTAGGCTCATACTTAAGCAAAAGTCTAAGTTTTAGTTTTGGGATCTTAAAACACTCTACATCCGATATGGCAACTGCTGTAAGAACTCTTGGACCACCATCCAGAATTGATAATTCTCCAAGAAATGCACCTTCACCAACGTCTGTAAACTCAGTATCCTCTCCCAAATCATTGACTTTGACGAGAGATACAAGTCCCTGTTTTATTATATATATACTGTCACCTTCATTATCTTGTTTAAATATGACATTCCCTGGTGAAAACCTCACATTTTCACTGATAGCTACTATTTTAACTATCTCTTCCTCTGTAAGCTTTGAAAAAATCGATTCCATTTAAATCCTCTAATTCTTAATATTGTCAAGCGTTTGTCTTGAATAAATAAGTCTTTCTGTGGTCATTCTATTTCTTTGTGCAAGATACTTGATCACATTTAACATAAACTTGGTCGCTATCTCCAGATTATTCTGTCTTACTAAAGCTTCTATAAAAGCCCTTGAAAAAACAGCCATCTTGACAGTTGTTTCACCAGCTTTTGCCATTGCAGACCTTGGACTTGAGTCAATAAGAGACATCTCGCCAAAAAAAGCACCTTCAGGAAGACTTACAAGTAATTGAGGATCATCAAGACCTTTTTCTTTGTAAATCTCGATCTCTCCATTTAATATAACAAACATCTCTGATCCGGTTTCTCCCTCATGAAAAAGAAGTTCTCCAGGTCTGACTTCGTATTCGTCCGCATTTTTAAAGAAGACCTTCAACTCATCTTCACTAAAGTTGTTAAAGATCTCCACATTATTTAGACTTTTAATATCAATCATTTAAATATACTCACTTCGTTCATATTCAAAAGCAGGGATTAGGATTTAGGGGTTAGGGATTAGTGTCGGACTTATTTAAATAACAACATGGACTTGGGATAAAACTGGATTTTGGATTTTGGGAAGATCCAAATCAACCCAAACCCC
>PKTG01000121.1 GCA_002869225.1 Candidatus Muiribacterium halophilum
TAACAGAAACAGGGGTTAGGATTTAAGGAAGGATATAACAACTGGGATTTGGGATAAAGCTGGATTTTGGATTTTGTTAAGATCAAAACCAACCCAAACCCCAAACACCAAATTCCAAACACCACGCTTTAAGGCTTTTCTGCCTTAGTTCACATCACTCATCACGCTTAACGCTTTACGCTTTACGTTATTTGTTTCCCGTTTCGCTTCACGCTTTACACTTCACGAAATTGTTCCTTGTTCTAACTGTCCTCTNATTTCTTCAATTTCAATTATACCTTCTGTGGCCTTTTTATGAATAACCTTTGTGAAATAATCATCAACATAAGGTTCCGGATTTAGATTATTAATAATGCTAAGTTCAAATAGACTAGACATTGAAGCTACATCAATTACTCTCCCTGAAGTACCTATTACAACAAAAATATCATGTTTATCAAGTGATGAAAATAAAGTCTGATACATAGGAGCTTTTTCGCCAAACATCACCACATTGTGCCTGACTTTTGGATTTTTACACTTTGGACACTGAAGGCCTTTAGTGCTATTAAAACCAATATCAAAAACAAATGAGCACATCTCACATCTACCATCTTTTAAAGTACCATGAAGATGAATCACATCAGGACATTTTGCTCTTTCTAAAAGATCATCAACATTTTGTGTCATTACCGTAATGTTTTCAGGAAATTCTTTTTTTAGTTTTGCAATCGAAATATGAGCTATGTTTGGTTGAACACCTATCAGTTGTTTTCGTCTAAAATCATAAAACTCACGAACTTCTTCACGGTTATATATCATTGCTTCTTTTGAAGCGAGTTTCTGAAAATCGTATTTTTCCCAGAGGCCACCTTTGTCTCTGAAAGTGTTTAGACCGCTTTCTTTACTAAGACCTGCACCGGATAAGATAAGTATTTTTTTCATTGATTAATTCTAACACAAAAATAATATTTGTTTGTAGTTAGTTGTAGTTAGTTGGTAGTAATTCTTAAAAAGCGAGGATTTAGGATTTTGTGAAGATCAAAACCAACCCAAACCCCAAACACCAAATTCCAAACCCCACGCTTCACGCTTTACGTTATTTTTCCCCCGTTTCGCATCACGCTTTACGCATGACTTTATTCCATTCACTAATCACTTCTCACCATTCACCATTTCACTTCACGCTTTACGTTATATTCTGCTCACTGATCAAGAAAAATCATTCTGTTCTTGATCTTATTAGCAAACACCTCGTCATGTGAAACAAATATTATACACCCTTTATACTCCACAAGCGCATCTTCAAGTTTTTTACGAGAGCTCATCTCCAGATGATTTGTTGGTTCGTCCATTAGTAAAACATTTGGCTCCTTAATTATTACCTTCGCAAGCATGACTTTGCTTTTCTCTCCTGGTGATAATTCTTCAACAAGTGAAAACACCTTATCTTTTTTTATCCCAAGACATCCAAGAACTATTCTGCTTTTACTCTCTTTGTCCTTATCCATACCGGAATAAACATTTTTTAAAGCACTCTTTTTATCATCCAGATTCTGATGTTCCTGACAGTAATAACCAATTTTAGCTTTCGGTACCCATCTGATCTTTCCATTATCTGGTCTTAAATTCCCGGTCAATAGATTAAACAGAGTTGTCTTACCACTTCCATTTTTCCCAATAAGATGAATCTTATCTCCTCTTTTTAGTTTGAAAGATAAATCTTTAAAAACCATTTTTTCATCAAAACTTTTTGAAAGTTCCTCAACCTCACATATGATCTCATTACCTGGCAACTGAGTTTCAATAAAGATCGAATGTTCTTTTTCAATAAACGGTTTATTTTCCTTTGCCTGCTCAAGTTCTCTTTCAACTCTTCTTTCCATGACTTTTGCTCTTCTCATAGCACGCCGAGCATTATTATCCAGTTCCTCATAAACCGGAGCAAAACCATTTTTACCTGTCTGAGCCTGAAATTGAAGTGCCCAGTTTCTTTTGTTATTGTAGTCTGCTTTAAGACCTGTTATCTTCTTCATACTGTTTTGATATTCCTTTTTCTTTCTTTCAAGTTCCACGCTCTGCTCTTTTTCTGCAAAAGAGTAGTTTCCTGAATACTCTTTTATTATTCCTGATTTAAGTTCCCATATCTGATTTACAACACTATCTAAAAATGCTCTGTCATGACTTACAAGAATAAACGGCAACTTGGTATTTTGTAAAAATGTCATCAACCATTCTTTTGCCTCTATATCCAGATGATTTGTCGGTTCATCCAAAAGAAGATAAGCAGGGTCAGTTATAAGTAGTCTTGCAATAGCAGCTCTTGTTTTCTCTCCTCCACTTAAGGTGTTAAACGATCTATTAAGATCAATTTCAGAAAGCTCCACCTGATTTATCACCTTGGATAGATTTTCTTCAAATTTAAATCCTCCTAATCTATCAAATTCATCAACTGCCTCGACTACCTTTTCAGATATCTCACATGTGTACATTATTCTTCTTGCATTGAGAAGTCTTTCATCAAAGCAAAATAGATATTCTTCAACTGATATATCCGTGTATTTAGGATCCTGCGGAAGATATGCTCCTGGCGATGGTATTATAACCTTTCCATCATTTGGTGTTATCAATCCACACACTATTTTAAGTAATGTGGATTTACCACATCCATTATCTCCAATAAGACCTACTTTCATATCATCGTGTAGCATAAAACTAAGATCATCAAAGATATTCTCTGTTGCATTATTATATTTAAATCGTATATTTTGTCCTTTTAATTTCAACATTTTAGTCTCCTTCTTGTATTTTGCAA
>PKTG01000136.1 GCA_002869225.1 Candidatus Muiribacterium halophilum
ATAACATCAAGTTCATTTGAAAGGCACGTAATACTTATGACTAGAATCAATATACCTGCTAAAAGATTTTTCATATTTTTCTCCTTGTTTTAAGGTCAGGGTTTGGGGTGAAACTGGATTTTGGTTTTTGGGAAGATCAAAACCAACCCAAACCCCAAACCCCACGAATTTTATATTTTTCTGCCTTTGTACATCTTACCATGTTATCAAACTACCCTAATACCTTTTTCTAAATTTCATATTTCGCTTTACCCATCACGCTTTACATTTTAACCACTCACTACTCACTATTCACTTCTCACTATTTTCAAGTTTCTTGAAAATCCAGTACGAATAAACAAAAGTAAAAGCAATCAAAGCTATTGTAGATCCAAGCATTGCATAAGCTGTATAAGGATTATTAAAAGGTGCTGATGAAAGATATATAAGACCAAGTAATACAAATATATATCCACCGACTCTATGAGTCTTTTTCCACACGGTTTCATTTGCAAGAGTCCATGGTGTCCTTATTCCAAAAAAGTAATTATGTCTTGCACGGGTTAGTACATTACCTATAATAATAAAGATTATTCCAATTCCACCTTTTACAAGCATTCCCATGTCGAATTTATATCCAAGAGAATAAAATAGTACAGCAAGGTGTATTACACACATGAAGATTATTATAGAATTAATAGTCAGTTCGTAAGATGACATATGTTTTTCAAAATTATCCTTTCTTGGGTCGATCTTTGGGATAATTCTTTTAAGACCTAGTAAAAATAATGGTATTGCGACAAATACCCAAATAAAGATCTTTGTTTGATACGAATCAACATCACCTTTAATGTTCCAATGAACCGGTATTTCCTGGGGAAGACTGTTATAAAAATATAGAGTTACCAGCGAGATTATAATAATTAGTAAGATGATCAATTTATTCATCTTTTCCTCCTTTTGGGTCGTCTTTGTCTGTAATATCATATATCCATTTTAAAACATCCTGAAAAACAGTTGTGTTTAGAGAATATTCAACATATTGTCCTTTTTTTTCTGATAAAACAAGATCAGCATTTTTGAGTATTTGAAGATGATGGGAAAGTGAAGCTCCTGTAATATTAAGATTTTCTAAAATATCACCTACAAACATATCTTTTTCTCTGAGAAGCTTTAGTATCTTGCGTCTGTTTGGGTCTGCAAGTGCTTTAAAGATATTATTCAATTTTATCCTCCTTTCATTATAAGGTATTTAGATAAATATCTAATTATCAATATAACTTTTTTTTTTTAAACAGTCAAATCTTTTTTTTGAAAATGAATTCTGTAAAGGAAATTTGATTTTTGTTATAATTAACAAGAGGTTTATTATATGTCATTCAAAAAAAGAATATTGATTTTATTTATTGGGTTTATTTTAGCTATCTTTTCATTTGAGATGTTTCTTAGATTAGATTTTTTTAAACCAAATCAAAAATTTTCAGGGGAAATAACTTCTCCAGATAAAAAAATAATTTTATCAAGTGGAGATTCATTTGTTTATGGAGCCGGTTTAAACAAAGGAGAAGATTATCCTTCAATGCTAAATCAAGCTTTAAAAAATAAAGGTTATCAGGTTATAAACACTGGATTTCTAGGTCCGAACACAACACAAGTTTATAACAGGTTAAAGAATGATATAAAAAAATATAAACCAAAGATCGTCTTAGTTCAGGCTGGTTATACTAATTCAACTAATTTTACCGGTCTATTATCCTCTCAGGGTTTTTCAATAAAATATTTTATTATGGATCTTAGTATATTTAGATTTTTTAGAAACTTAATAAGATTTTCAAATGAGAGAGATGATGAGTTTATTAATAGAGCAAGTTGGCATATAGAAAGGAAAAAGTCTTTTGCTTATCAGGAAGATCTTCCTGTTAAGAGTTTCTCACATGAGATAGCAAAATCTTTAGATGACAGGGAAGGTATAATTCCGGCATATCTTCCTGGACACTTTAAATTTGATTCAGAAAGATTTTATTCATCTATTGACTATACAGAAGGAAAAGAAAACACACCTGGCTGGAATTATCTTACAACTCTTGATTTTAAAAGAGCTTTTTAATATTTCAAGGCAAATCTGAAAACGGATAATGATTACAAAGGTATAATAATGTCTTTATTTAAATTATCAAGGTATGAAGAAGCTTTAAAATATTCAAACGAAGCAGTAAAAAAATTTCCAAGAGATGATGAAATAACTCTTTTATGGATAAAAGCAAGAGCACATAATTGTGAAAAGGATTTTTCAAAACAATTCGTTGTCAAAAAGCTTCATGAAGTATTAATAAAGATGAACGGAGATGTCTCGAATCTTCTTGTTGCCGGTGATCTATATAAAGAATTTGATAATAAGAGACTTGCCATCATGTGGTATAAAAAAGCACTTGAGCTAAACAGTATGGCATCGGAACCTGTAAACAGACTACTTGATATCTATACGAATGATGCGGATCTTGAAAACGCAAAAAAGATATTGAGGATTGGTAAACAGAATAATCCGTATAATCTTGAGATCGAACTATACGAGAAACGTATTGATATGATGCAGGAAGGTAATGAAAAAGACCTTTCTGAACTTCTTTCGCTTAAAGAAAAGATTCCGTTTGTCTATACGGATGTATTTGTAATGGATACCCTAATAATGACCTCTAAACTTCATAATATGCCGGTTGTAAAGATGATAGATGAACTACTTTCAAAGGAAAACGGTTTTTCAAAAAAAGAACTTTTAATAACAAAGGCATATTTTTTAGAGCAGGAAAATAATACCAAAGATGCAATAAAGGTCTATAAAGAACTTTTCGAAATAACTAATAAGATAAGTTATTTAAAGATAAAGGCTGACCTTTTATATAATATTGGTGATATTAAATCTTCTATAAAAGAATATGAGAGAATAGAGAATATTCTACCTGAAAACAAAAAGTATCTTTTATACTTCACTCTTTCATATCTTTATCGAAAGACAAATGATTTTAAGGGTCTTATTCGTTGTTATAAAGGTATGTATGATAGATTTCCTGAAAATACAAATGTCTGGTTTGCTCTTACAGATGCTTATATATCTAAAGCTCAATATCAGGATGCTGATGCTCTACTGGATAAACTGTTAAAAAAAGATATAAAGAATGATTTTATTTACAGGATGATCATCGAGAGAAAAGTTGATATAAAGATTCATCAAGGTGAGTATAAAGAAGCAATCAGGAATCTAAAGATGTTAATATCTCATTTGAATGAAAAAGAGAAAAATGATGCCTACGAAAGTATTGCTGAGTATTATAAAGTCATAAACGAATATGAAAATGCACAGGAATATTATAAAAAAGCCGGGGATAAAAATTCTCTAAAAGAACTTAGATATTATCTTTCCGAGGATCAATCTAAAATTTTCGAATGGATGAAAAAAGATTATAAGAAAATAATAAGACTTTGCAGAGAAAACAATGCGAGACCTATTTTTATAAATTATTTTGAATGGTCTATGGCTCCTATGAAAGAATTGTGTTCACAAGAAAAAGTCGAGTTAATTGATGTATACAAAGAATTTCAAAAGAAAAAACAGACAAAAGAAGACTATATTAGTTATTTTCAAACTGATGGTCATCTGACCAAAAAAGGAAATGAACTAATGGTAGATTATATTTTAGTTCATTTGAAGGATTTAAAGTGAAAAAGTTCTTAGTTTTTTTAACAGGTTTAATCATGGTCTTTTTTCTACTTGAATCTGTACTTTCTTTTCTCTCTTTTTTCTCAGATAGATCTAGAAGCAATAAATGTTTAGAAAATAATAAAAAGATGATCTATTGTCTAGGTGATTCCTTTACTTATGGAGCAGGAGTTGCTTCCGAAAATTCCTATCCAATGCAACTTAATAAAAGATTATCAAAAAAAGGATATAGAGTTTTTAATTTTGGAGTTCTTGGTGGAAATACATCAGATGCTTTAAAAAAACTCAAACAGGAGATAAAGGAAAAAGGAAAACCTGACATTGTAACACTTATGATAAACGAGGCTAATACATGGAATTTTGATGGTTCCAAAAAGATGTCGTCTTCCGCGCTAAGTATACTCAAACGCTTTCTTAACAGATTTAGAACGGTCAGAGTGTTTACACTTCTTGAAAAATATTATTTTCAAAAAAAGAATGGAATAGAAGAAAAATATAGTTCCAAGGCTTCTCGGGAAGACCCCGTATATCTTGATAAAATGAAAATAATAAACCGTAATAGATACGATTCACTTTTCTTTGATCTCAAGGAAAAATCATGTGATATAAAAGAAGTTAAAGAAAGTATAAGGTTTGATAAAGTCGTGAATAAGAAAGATAAACTTTCTGCGCTTTATTATAATATCTATTATGGTGATATAAATTCCATAATACCTCTCGATGAGAATGAACTCGAAAATACTCCAATTGATGAGATAATAGCAAGGGCTATAAAAGCAATATATGTCAAAGATCTGAACACCGCCTTCAGAAACATGGAGTTTCTTGTAAATAATGCTGATATTAGAAAAGAATTCTATGCTATCTCGTATTATCTTTTTAAAGAAAAGGATAGAAGAGAGTTTCTATATGAAAAAGGAAAAGAAAAGGTAGATATAAAAGGGAGCTTGAGAGAAAACACAAAAAGTTTAAAGAACAACATAATCACTTTGTTTGATAAATATTCGAATCCTATTGCTTATCAGGATTATATATTTAGATTCATTCAAAGTTTTTCAAAAGATGTTAATGAAGATAATGATGAGAATAAAGATCTCTTTATTCTGAGCCTTTATAATTTACTTATAAGAAGCAGTTTTTCGGATAAAAAGCTGTTTAATAGTTTTTCGATCCTATTAAATGTGGCTGTTGTCAATATTACGGGATATAAAAATGAGTATTTAGAGCTGATAGAAAGAATTCTTGGAAATGTATATTTATATGAAAATTTAAAGGATTACGATTGTGAAACTGTATTTAAAGTGACAGATAAAATTATTGGAAGTTTAAAAAAAGAGTCGTTAAACGATAAAACTTTGAGTTCTATTTATAAATATAGATTTTTAAATACCGAAAATATAACCAATTTAAAAATTTCTTTCGATTATTTTTTTAGATTAAAAGAACAGGATCAGATCTTTAATTTTAATGGAATCGTAGTTAGCAATGACACAATGGATAAAGTATATGAGTTTCTTAAAGAGAAGCCTTATTTGTATAAAAGAACAGAAAATAAACAGGTGCTTTCGGATGTTAGTCATTTCTTTAGCGAAGTAGGAGAAAGACTTTTTCTTGATTATAAATATGACAAAGGTCTTGAGATGTTTCATCATGCGATAAAAGCAGCAGATCTATCATCCATGTCTAAATGGGAAAAAGCCTTCTTATTAGTGAAAAGAAACGGTTTTAAACAGATATTAGATAAAGAAGATGATAGTGATATTGAAGAAGCCATAAACTCTATTTTTGAATCTTTTAATGAAATTGGGAATAAAGACTTGAAAAAATTCTATATGGCAGAATCAATTTCAAGATTAAAAAATCAAAAGAAGAAAGATGAATATCTTCAAAAAATGATTAAATATCTGGATAAGGATGAGAATAAAGATGTGTTTGATGATGTTGAACGCTGGGTTGTTGATGACGTATCCAATATAATAAAAATATGCAAAATCAATGATATTAGATTGATAATGTTAGGTTATCCAAATTTTGATAATTATTTGCTAAGGGACTTATCTAAAAAAAATGATCTTGAATATATTGATCTGTTTAGTTTTTTTCAGTCGCTTTTCAAAAGAAACGGTATAAGACCATATATTCTTGGTGATTCACATCTTTCGGAACTTGGAAACAGGAAGGTTGCTGAGCTTTTAGAGAAAGAGATAACAAGATAATATGAAGAAGGAGGAAGAGTGAAAAAGATACTAGTTTTTTTGGTAGGTATTATAATCGTATTTTTGGTTTTGGAAATTTCGCTTGTTACTCTTTCATTTTTCTCTGTTCTTAAAAGGGATAATCATAGAGTAGATGATAACAATAAGGTCGTATACTGTCTGGGTGATTCATTTACCTATGGAGCAGGAGTTCCCGCGGAGAAGTCCTATCCTGCCCAGCTTGATAGAAGACTTAGAGAAAAAGGTTATAGAGTATATAATTTTGGTATTCTTGCTGCTAATACTACAAAAGTGCTTAATAAATTTGAAAAAGAACTGAAAAATACAGGTAATCCGGATATCATAACCCTTATGGTAGGCGAGGCTAACCAATGGAATCTTGATGGATATAAAAAGAAATCATCATCTAGATTGATTGCTTTTAAACAATTTCTTAATAGATTTAGAACTGTCAGATTATTTACTCTTCTCAAAAAATATTATATAGAGAAGAAAGAAGGTATAGAGAGTCTTTATGAACCGGATCGTGCAGATAATGATATTGTCTACTTTGGTAATATGAAAATTTTAAATCGTAACAAATACGATTCACTCTTCTTTAAACTCAAGGAAAAATCAGGTGATATAATAGAGGTTAAAGATAGTATAAGTTTAGATGAAGTGCTGGAAAAAAAGCGGAAGCTCTCTAATCTTTATTTTAATATCTATTATGGTGATATAAACTCCATAATACCTCTCGATGAGAATGAACTCGAAAATACTCCAGTTGATGAGATAATAGCAAGGACTATAAAAGCTATATATATAAACGATCTCAACATTGCTTTCAGAAACATGGAGTTTCTTCTAAATAATGCTGATATTAGAAAAGAATTCTATGCTATTTCGTATTATCTTTTTAAAGAAAAGGACAGAAGAGAGTTTCTATATAATATAGGAAAAGAAAATATTGATATTAAAGGAAGTTTGGAAGAAAACACAAAAAGTTTAAAGAACAACATAATCACTTTGTTTGATAAATACTCAAATCCGATTGCTTATCAGGAATATATTAAAGTATTTTCGCAGATCTTTAATGAAAAAATAGATGAAAAAAACAGAAGTTTTAAAGAGACTTTTTTTATAAGTGTTTACAACATGGTTATAAGAAGCAGTTTTTCTGATCAAGATTATATTATAAGTATTAAAGATCTTATTACTAATATAATGGATGATTTTCCTGAATATTATGTAGAGTGTATAGAAATCTTGAATAATCTCCTTAATAATCTATATATGCGTGAACAGATAAGAAACGGTAAGTATAAAAGTTTATTCGAGCTATATGACAAGTTAATAAAAAACACAGAAATAGATGAAAATATTTATTATTATATGACAAGAATAGATCTTTTTAGATTTTTAAATACAAATAATGAAAATTATCTTGAAAGTTCTTTTGAAAAATTCTTTAAACTGCCAAAGGAACAGCAACAGTTTTTTTATCATGGAAAAGCAAATACAAAAGAAGCTACAGAGAAATTTTATCAGTTTTTGAGTAAAAGACATATTTATGAACTTACTAAAGATAAAGAACTTCTCAAGGAAATATCACTTTTCTATATGGAAGTAGCTGAATCTCTTGTCCTAGATTATAAATATGATAAATCAATAGAGCTTTTTGATTATTCTATTGAAGCTTCAAAAGATTCTTCTATGACGGACTGGGAAAAAGCATGGATATATATTAGAAAAAATGTGTTTGAGGACAAGGCTCAAAGAAAGGATATAGATAATAAAAAGACGTTTGATATTATATTAAAAGCCCTGAAAAAAGATCCTGATAATGATTTTAAAAGAGTTTTTCTAATGGAAAAATATCGGAGACTCAAAAACAAAAATAATATAGATGAAGATGCAAAAAAATATATTTCAGAATTTTCTGATTTTGTTGAAGAAAAAGATGATGATAAGCAGGATGATATGATAAAGAACTGGATAATTAGTGATTTGAATAGAATAATCGATATTTGTAGAGAAAGACAGATAAGGATCATAATGATTGGATATCCACATTTTGATAATGTTATATTAAAAGATGTTGCTGAGGAAAATGACATTGAATACATCGACCTTTATAATTATTTTCAACCGCTTTATGAAAGAGATGGTATAAGACCTTATCTTCTTGGTGATACACATCTTTCGATACTTGGAAACGAAAGACTTGCAGATCTTCTTGAGAGGGATATATTAGATGATTAAGTTTGATTTTAATGGGAAAATAACTCATAGAAGGGTTGATAATCTTTCTAAAAAGATATTAAATGCTATCAAAGATGAAAAAAAGTTAATACTTGTTTTAGATGATCTGAGTGGAGACCTGAATATCATATTTAATCTCCTTATATCTTTACAAAAGACCGCTAAAGAGTTTGTAAAAGAAGTGGATCTAGTTATCAAGGATAAAAATTTAAAGAGTTTCTTAAAAAGAAATGATCTGGAGAAATATTTAAATGGATAAAGAGCTACTATTATCTTTTAAGGAAGAATCACAGGAAATGCTTCAGCTTCTTGAAGAATATCTTATTGTTCTCGAAAAAGATCCTTATAATAAAAAAGCTATAAATGGAATATTTAGAATAATGCATACCTTAAAAGGTACTTCTTCACTTATTGGTATAGATCCAATTTCAAGATTTTCGCATACTCTCGAGACGATCTTTGAGGAAATAAGAGAAGGAAAAAGAATGGTCAAAGAAAGTGTTATAACAGGAGCATTAAAAGCTCTTGATATTATAATCGATTATATTGACAAACCAAATGACGATTTTAAAAAAAAAGCGGATAAGATAATTGAGGATATTGAAAAAAGCTCAGTGGATGAATATCATCATCTCTATCATTTGAGATTTAATACTATAGAGGGTTTTGATCTTTCAGAACTTAAGGAATCTTTTGATGTAGAACATTTTTCTCTTGATGAATCTAATGTGCCTTTACTCGATGAATATAGATCAAAAGAAGCTTTTACAATATGTAATATATATTTGTGGAGTAATAATAAGAAGAGTATAGAGGATTGGATAATAAAAAATAAAATCAAAAGTCATAGTCTTTTTAGTATAATGAAACATCAAAGAAAGAAAGAGAATTTATCTGTATCAAAAGAAGAGTCAAAAGATTCTGATATAAAAACAGGTCAAAAGATAGATCTTGATACTATAAGAATTAAAGCAGATAAGATAGATAAGATAGTAGATCTTACTGGAGAATTAGTTGTTGCTCAGGGAAGACTTGCGGAGTATTCAAGACAATTTGATGATTCAAGAATAACCACGCTTGCAAGAGATTTTGAGATGTTGATAACCTCTCTTAGAGAGATAGCAATGAACTCAAGGATGATTCCTATAAATATTCTTTTTAAAAGGTTTAAAAGAGTGGTGAGAGAACTATCAAAAGATCTGGGAAAGAATATAGAGCTTGAAATAGCAGGTGCGGAGAATGAACTCGATAGATCTGTTGTGGAAAAATTATACGATCCGCTCCTTCATATAATAAGAAACTCATGTGATCATGGTATAAGAAAAAACGGGACTATAAGGTTAGAAGCCATACATCAGGCTGCTGATATTGTTATAAGAGTAAGCGATGATGGTGTTGGTATTGATAAAGATGCAGTTTATAAGAAAGCTTGTGAAAAAGGACTTGTTTCAAATGATGCCAAGTTATCTGATAAGGAAATATTTGAACTATTAATGTTGCCCGGGTTTTCAACATCAAAAAATGTAACAAATATCTCGGGACGAGGTGTAGGAATGGATGTTGTTTCAAACTCTGTAAAGAGTCTTAAAGGAAATTTAACCATTGATTCTGAGAAAGATAAAGGAACTGTTATTAGTATCTCTATTCCTCTTACTGTTGCTATAATAGAAGGTTTTTTAGTTGGCATTGGAGATAGATCTTTTGTAATCCCTCTTTCAGTTGTCGAGGCATGCGTTGAGATAGATGAAAAGGATATTAAAAAACGCGAAGACTGGATACTTTTTAGAGAAAATGTTCTTCCTTATGTCGATCTTAAAAGACATCTTAAAATAGAAGATGTCTCTATGGATGAAAAAAAAGGAATAATAGTAGTTGTTAATGAGAACAACAATTTTTATGGTATAAAAGTAGATAATGTATATGGGATAAGGAATACAGTAATAAAACCTGTTGGTAACCTGAATAAAGAGGTAGAAGAAATATCTGGAGCAGCTTTACTTGGAGATGGAAATATTGCTCTTATAATAGATACAAAAGTCTTACATTCAAAATTAAAAGAATAGATAATCAAATAAACACTCCTTTTCTGGTAACTATCTTATTTTTCTGGTATTATTTTCTTTTAAATAATAATTAAAAGTGCTCTGGAGGAAAAATGAGAACTTTGCATATAATGGTCTTTTTATTGTTATCATCAGTTTTCTTTTATGCCTGCCATCATAATCAAATAGATATTGGTTTTATTGCTTGTATTTCTGGAGTCCATCACGACCTTGGAAACGAGGTGGAAAATGGTGTACTTATTGCCTGCGACGAATATAACAAGGCGACGAAGGGAGATAAGATAAACCTTGTTATAAGAGATGATAAACAAAATGATAATGAGATAAAAAAGATTATAAAAGAGTTTTCAGATAAAGGAATAAAAAATGTTCTTGGTCCTGTAACAAGTTCAATGGCAATTACGATGATAGAAACAGCTCCTAAAGATATGTTTGCTTTATCTCCAACTGTAAGTACGCATTATCTTTCAGGAAAGGAGGATAACTTTTTCAGAATATTCACTTCACAGCAGAATATATCGTATGTTATTGCAGATTCTATGATAAATGATTCTGAGGATACTACTATTATAATGGATGAATCGAATTTGGCTTTTTCTCAAAGTACTTTGGATACATTTAGAGATGAATTTGAAAAAAAAGGCGGAAAAATACAACAGGTCATAACAATAAACTCAATAAAAGGTGTTGATTATAAAAGGATAATGGAAGATCTTCTCAAAAAGAATCCAAAAACTCTTTTTCTTATTGCCAATCCTGTAGATACAGCTATTTTATGTCAACATATAAGAAAAAACAAACTGGGTTCAAAGATATATTTGACTAATTGGTCCCTCGCAGGGGATCTGTTCAGATATGGTGGAAAAGCAGTAAACGATGTAATATTCTTTCTTTCTACCGATATTAAAGGAAAAAGTTTTCAGAAATTCAAAGAAAAATATAAAAAATATTATAATGACGAACCAACTTTTGCAGCATCTTTTGGTTACGAGGCAATGAACGTTTATATTTCTGCTATTAAAGAAAACAAGCAAGATGAATCTTTAAAGGAAACGATTCTTAGAATAAGTGAGTTTCAGGGAATAGATGGAAAGTTTAAAATTGATAAATATGGTGATGTAAAAAGAAAAGTATACAAATATACAATCAGAGATAATGATTATTTAAGATTGGAAAATAATTAGAAAAAGGAATAATAAAAAACAAATGAAAAGTATGAGACATCTTCTTATAAAGTATTTCTTTTTTCTATGTTTATTTCCTTTGTTAATAATTGCAGTTTTTAAATTCTTTTTTCTAGAAAATTATTATTTGGATATATTTTCAAAGGAAGATTATAACATCTCGATCTCTACAAAAGCTCTTACAGAGATAATTCTTAATAAACAGAAGGTTAGTTTAAAAAATCTTCTTTCAACTCACGGTTCTTGTTTGATTGAAGATTATTGTACTAGTCTTGATAGTTTTTGTGATAATTCTGAATATATTGATAATATTATCGTTCTAGATAGAAAGGGTATTATTATAAGTATTGGCGGAGATCTGCAATATAAAAAAAAATTAGATGAATATATTGGAATGGATTTCTCTGGAATGGATTCTTACATTCAGTCAAAAAAAACAGGAAATCCTTCCTGGTCATCGCAATTTTATTCGATAATCTCAGGAAGATTATCTCTATCTTATTGTTTGCCTTTTGAAAATGTATATATCATAGGTATTTTCAGGATTGATAATTTTTATAAGAATCTTATGGATATATTTAGAAAGGACAATATAGGTCTTTTAATTACAGATTCAACAGGAAGAATAATTCAAAAATATGAAAAAACTGTTTCCTTTACCGATTTTTCTGTATCCGATGTTATAACAAGACTTGAAAATTCAAAAAACAAGTTTGGAGCAGAAGTTGTGAATCTGAATGGGAAGAAACATATTGCAGTGCTTCAGAAAATAGAGGATACAGGGTGGAAAGTTATAGTATATAGTGATTATTTTGAATTTCATGATTTCCTTTTTAAGATAAAAGCTTTTATTGTTTTTATTCTATTTTTGTGTGCTTTTGTTATATATTTTATCTCAAATAAATTATCTGCCAGGATCGTAGCTCCAATTGAAAAAGCGGCTTGTTATGCGGATGAGATTTTAAATATCTCAGTTGATGAGGAAAAAATATCAACAGAATATAAGGAGTTTGAAGGATTCATTAATACGCTTAAAAGTTTGAGAAATAGAGTTAAAAACAGGGAATATGCACTTAAGATGTTATCAATGGAAGCGACTTCACATTATGATAAGGATATCTTTAAAAGATTATCGAGTCTGATCGCAGATATACTTGGATGTGAATATTCGATAATCGGTTATATAAAGGAAGATAAAGTTGATGTCATTGATATGTTTTCAGAGGGTGAACATATTGAGGAATTTGTATACGATCTAAAAAATACACCGTGTGGAGAAGTCATAAAAACCGGCTTTTGTGTTTACAGCGGCGGTATTCAGGATGTATTTCCAGATGATTTAGACCTTCAGAAATTAAATGTACAATCTTACATTGGACTACCTGTCTTTAACGAAAAAAACAAAGCTGTATGAATAATAAACGCAATTTTTAAAAACAAACGAAGTTTCAGCAGATTTGATCGCGACGTTTTGTCAATAGTTGCTTCTAAAGTGAGCTCGATATTTGCGATGAGAGAAAAAAATGAAAATGAAAAACAAAGGATGATGATGTTTGATAGATTAATAAATTTTATGCCTGTTGGTATCATTGTCTTTGATTCTTTGCTAAATGTAATAAACATCAATATTCAGGCAAAAGAGGCTTTGTTTTTGAAGGAAAGAACAATTAATAATATTAATGATATAGATTTTTTTAAGGAAGAACTTGAAAAAATAATTAAAACAATTAAAAGAGATTCTTTCTATAACGGTACAATTTCTAAGAATACCGAAGGTGATAATTATTATTTTGACATATCTGGTTATAAAGTAAAGATGAACGGTAAACAATTTTTTATAGTAAAACTAAGAGATGTAAGTGAAAATATTCGGCTTAATAACCTGATAATACATGATGAAAAGCTTTCATCTTTGAGTAGTGTAGGAGCTGGAATGGCACATGAACTTAACAATCCAATAGCAGGAGTACTTCAGAGTGTCCAGAACGTAAAGAACAGATTGGATCCTTATAATGAAAAGAATAGTGAGGTTGCCAATGATTTAGGAATAGATCTTAAGAAATTGGAAAAATATCTTGAAAAGAGAGGTATTTCAGAGTTTTTAAACAATATTGAAAAAGCTGGAGGGAAAGCAGCAGATATTGTTGAGTATTTAAAGGAGTTTGCAATAGAAGAGTCTGATGAATTTTCAGAATTTAAATTAAGCGAGCTTATTGAAAGATCTATTAATATACTAAAGACCGATTATAGATTAAAAAAAGATTATAAAAGTAATGAATTTGAGATAATAGTGAAAGGTGAAAATGATCTTTTTATTAATTGTATTCCAGTCCAACTCGAACTTGCGATATATAACGTGATGAAAAACTCAGTTCAATTTTATGATAAAACAGCTGAAAAAAAACCTGAGATAGTAATAGAGACTAGTGTTAGAGAAAAAGAACTGACTATAAAAATAAAAGACAACGGACCAGGAATTGATGAAAATGTTAAAAAGAAGGTCTTTAATCCATTTTTTACAACTAGAGCTAACTTTAAAGGAGTTGGTCTTACATCGAGTTATTTTGTTGTGACAGAAAAGCATAATGGAAATATTAAGATTAATAGTGATATCGGAAAAGGAACCGAGATAATTATAACAATTCCAATATAATGGAGAATATATAGATGTCAATAGATGTAGTTTTAGATAAAAAAGTTTGCATGGAATATTCCTCAGATTATTCTCTATGCAAAAAAATAATACCAAAGGGTGTGTTTTTTCCAGAGACAACCGAAGAAGTGTCTGAAATATTAAAAAAAGTCAATTCTGAGAATAAAAGTCTTACTATTTGGGGTGCTGGTTCAGGAGTTAACGGTGGTTGTGTGCCATCGGATAAGAATGAATTTGTTTTATCACTTGAAAGAATGAATAAGATAGAAGTGATCGAATCTGATTTCATCGCTAGAGTACAGGCTGGAGCTAACACCCAGTCCTTTCAAAAGTATTGTGAAAAGGTGGGACTCTTTTTCCCTCCTGATCCTTCAAGTTCTGATATATCCTCTATTGGTGGAAACCTTGCCTGTTCAGCAGGAGGGATGAGAGGTTTCAAATATGGTACTTTCAAAGATTATATACTTAAAATAAAGATAGTGGATGGACTCGGAAATATTCGCGAATTTGGGAGGGAGACCTTAAAGTGGGTAGCTGGATATGATCTTGTTCATCTTATGGTTGGTAGTGAAGGAACATTGGGAATAATAACAGAAGCTGTTTTTAAACTTCTTCCTAAACCACAAGCAAAAAAGACAATATATATAAATTTCAATTCTATGGAAGAACTTGTAAGCAGTTTTCTTACCTGTCTTAAAAATGGTGTTATACCATCGAATGCTGAATTTATGGATTATAATACTTTGACTGTCATTAAAGATTATCTTCCTATAAGACCAATGGAAGGTGATTGTGTGCTTCTTGTAGAACTAGATGGTAGTAGTGAAGAGATAGTTGATAACCTTTACTGGAGACTAATTGAAAATATAAAGACCGATACTTATGTAGTATCCTCTTCTGCTGAAAAAATGGAGAGATTATGGCTTGGGAGAAAAAGACTTAGAATAGAACTTCAGAATATGAAGGCAAATGTCTTTTCTGAAGATTTTGTGCTTAATTATTCGAAAATATCTGATTTTATTGATTTCTGTCAAACTATTTCAAAGGAAAATGATGTCTTTGTTGCAAACTTTGGTCATATTATCGATGGTAATATTCATACATCTTTTGTATTTGATAATAATAAAGAAAAGAAGAAGATAGAGAGTATAATAAAAAGACTATCTGAATATGTTATTGAAAAAAACGGATCTATTGCTGGTGAGCATGGAATAGGGAAATATAAGAAAGATCTACTTATAAAAGAATGTGGAAAAGAGAATATTGAACTAATGAAAGAAATAAAGAGAATATTTGACCCGAATAATATTTTGAATAAGGGAAAGATCTTATAGTATAATTAAACAGAGGATTCATTATGAAAAAGATTGTAATATTTATTTTTGTATTTTTACTGATAATAACCTCGTTTTCAGCTGAGTTTTCCATTTTTTTTACAAATGATACCCATGGAAGAGTTTTGGCAGCAAAAGATCGAAACGAGATGAAAGGCGGGGCTGCATATCTTTCTTCTTTATACAAGAAACTAAAAGAAAAAAACAAAGATAATATTCTTGTCGATGCAGGTGATATCTTTGACGGTGCATATATTAACGATAATTTTAAAGGTGAACCTCAGATAAAAGTCATGAATGCTATGGGTTATGATATTTATGTTCCAGGAAATCACGATTTTTCTTTTGGTCTTGATGTTCTAAAAGATTATACTGAAAAAGCTTCATTTCAGACACTTTGTACTAATCTAGTTGATAATAGTACATACAGTTCATATTTTAAACCTTACATAATCAAGGATATACTTGGTTTAAAAGTTGGTTTTATCGGTCTTATTCTGGAAAAGACAAAAAATACGTTTGATTATAAAATCAAAAAGAAAATAGATATACTTGATCCTCTTG
>PKTG01000001.1 GCA_002869225.1 Candidatus Muiribacterium halophilum
AGCCTTTTTATATCAAAATTTTCTTTTCAGAAAATTTTTAAAACATTGCTTTAAACTGGATAGCCCAGTTTTCTGTTTCAAATTCTCTTCCAAATCTATCTATAAGATCATAATAATGAGCAAGAGTTACTGAACCGAGTTTTCCAAGTCTGAAATCGATACCAGCTGATAGATTTTTATCTGTATAACCTAATCTCCAAGTAAGCATTTAAGTAGTTCTTCCTTCAACACCAATTTTGAGCTGCTGATCGAAATCTTTGTCTGAGTTTGCTATGTCCTGAAGATCTAAAGCTACATCAACTTTTCTCATAAGAGTGTTTTCAGCTTTTACAAATGGTCTAAGAGCAACACCTAGATTTATTTGTGGGTCAGGAGCATCGAAATTGTTTCCAAAATCACTTGAGATAATATCCATTATTGAAAGACCAAATCTTGTGTTCATCTTATCTTTGGTGTGAAGAAGAGCACCAACATCGAATCCAAATCTAGTTTTATCGATTGAATCGAATCTTGAAGATACGTCTTCGTTTGCTGTAAAGTCAGCAACACCGGCAGATATTCCGTCAATTGTCTGATCATTAAGATCAACAAGGTTTGATCTCCATATCATTTTTGCAGAAACACCATAATCAAGTCTTGCATATTCATCAGAACCAGCATATTTTTTATCAAGGTTTTTAGTAAAACCTTTTGTCATCATAACACCAAGATCGATATAGTTTTTTATATCGAGTCCAGGGAAAGAGTTAATAGTTGCTGCACCACTACCAAAAAATGCATTATTAGCAATGTTTGCATCTATTAAAGCAGCTCCAGTAATTACAGCTGCAGCTACTGCGGTTCCATTGTTTGCTATATCCTGAGCTGTTGCTCTACCTGCGTTAATAAGCTCAACTTCATTCACTGTGAGAGCTCCAGATGCTACCGCATCTGCAACAGTTGTGTTATTGATTCCAACATCTATTCCAGCTTTAGCGAAGAAAGCAAAACCAAAACCATTGTTAGTCCAGTTTCCAAGTTCCTGGAAAAATCCAGAACCGTTAACATTATATAGAGAGTTAACTCCATTGATTGTTGTCTGAACCGCGTCAAATGCAGTGTTGTACTTAGCATAAGTAGCAGCATTAAGTGGATCAGTTGTATCAACATCGAAATCTGCAGGGTCAAGGTTGTTAGCAAGATCATCAATCTTATCTATAATATCCTGCCAATCCATTGAACCGGAAATTGTAAAGTTAAGAAATGTTGGTTTTGAAAAATCAACATTCTGAATTGCTGCCGGATTGTAAAAGAAAACACCTACTCTATCAAGTCCGTTTGCTGTGTAAGCTCTACCCATACCAAGTGATCTTGTGTTATCAAGTCTCGTAGGCGCAGATTCAACTCCAGCCATTGCACTGATAGCAATTACCAGTACCATAGTTAATAATAAAACTTTTTTCATTTTTGAAACCTCCAACTAATTTTTTTGTTTTTTTTGTTATTTGGAAGATTATAATTAAGTATTCAAAAATTTACAAGCAAAAAAAAAAAAAACAGCCTATTAAGACTGTTTTTTTTAATTCTTTATCTAAATATCTTTAAATCAAAGGAATCCTTTCTTCAAAGGTATACGTTAAATAAGATCTTTGATTCTTGTTTCAAGTGTCATCTTATACATCTTTAAATCGTTTTTTCTGTTTCTTGTCTTTTTGTTTTCCTTTTTCATCTTAACCCTCCCAAATAATCTTCGATTATGTTTAGCAGCTTTGCTGCTGATGTATCGCTTCGCTCAAGATGAGCCTTTCAGGCTGTACTTTGCTTTGCAAAGTGTAATTTTGACTACACGACCCGAGACTCTTGACTCTCGACCGGATGATTATCAAATCAGCCTTAAAATCTCCATAAAAATGGAACTCTTATAGGTTTAAGAAACATAGCTTTTAATTTTGTCCAGAAACCTTTGTTTACCTCATCAATTATCTTCTGTTGCCTAAGTTCAATATGATTCATCTTTGTATAGATAAGAGACATCATATTTTTCAGATCTTCACTTTTTGTCTTTAGCTCTTCTGTTTCACTAAGAACTAAAGCATTGTTTTCAGATAGATTTTTATATTCTTCCTGAATACCTGTTAGCATATTCTCAAAGTTTTCCAGTTTCTCGATTGGAAATTTTTCCAGAGGTCTTTCTAAAGTATCGATCTTAAGATTTTCTTCTTCTCTATTATTAACAACTTCTTCCTTTTTTGTGACTTTAACATTATTATGTTCATCTTTTATTATCTTTTTTATCTCTGACAAAGTAAGATTATCCATCTTATTCATAGTCCTTATACGAATTAGAAATTCTACATCCTCGTTTGAAAATATTAACGCATTGAATTTTCCTCTTCTAAGACCTGGAAAGAATTTTCTAAACTTCTTAACATAATGATGTACGGTATCCACCGATATATCAGTCATTCTAGACACTTTCTTAACATCATAATTTGCCATAACAAACCTCCACTTAAAGTTCCTTTGTAACATTTATCGGAATAGTTTAGAAATTGGTTTAATAAAAAAACAGGGATTAGGATTTAGGGGTTAGGATTTAGGGTTGGAATTATTCTAAACTATTAAAAATTAAGTTTTAAATATTTTATTTAACTTTATTTTTTATAGACTTATTTGCTATGCAAACAACAATTTTTTTTAAAGCAGCTTAGCTGCCGATGATGAACGCTGATCATGTGTTTGGCATACTGCCAAAGTGCTTTGCAAAGAGTTTTTGAGCATCGAAGTTCGGTTTCGTTGGTCTTAAAGTTCTTAAATCAACACCTTATAACTACTATGACTAAAATTAAAACAATTTAAGATTAAATAATGTTTTTTTGTATTATATAAGAATCAAAACTAAAGTTTATTTTAATTTAGAAGAAGTAGATATCTCAGTGGGTGACACCGGAGAAAAATTCTAAGTTTTTCATTAATACCTTTAAAGTAGTGTGTTTTGAATAAATAAGGTTGGAAAAGCTCGATAAATTATGGGCCTAAGCTTCTATTTGGATGGAATAACTAGTTTAGATAGTTTAAAGGATTTAGGAACTTTCCGTTTTTACGAATACCAAAGTGAAGATGAGTCCCGGTTGAAACCCCAGTCCTTCCCATCAAACCG
>PKTG01000015.1:0-15646 GCA_002869225.1 Candidatus Muiribacterium halophilum
ATTGAATAGAGGAAATTATCAAACTCTTCCATGATCCTCTTTTGAGCATCTTTTCTAAGATTATTGATATTTTCATAGTCTTCTTTTAAACATTTGACTACTTTAGAATCGATCTGATCAGCCTTTTCCATAGAATCCAAAACATTCAACGCCTGCTGTTCTTTCATTCCGTCTCTGTATGGTCTATCCTCACTTATAGCAACAAACACATCAGCAACAGCCATAATACGACTTCCAAGAGCGAGTTTATCCACTTTATAATGGAAAGGATAACCTGTTCCGTTTAATTTTTCATGATGTAGAGAAGCCCAGGCGTTTATCTTATGAAATCCAGGTATCTTTTCAAGCATCCTATAGGAATGATATACATGAGTCTTTATTATGTTAAACTCATCTTTAGTAAGAGATGCAGGTTTTTCAAGAATCTCTAATGGAATAGCGATCTTTCCTATATCATGTAAAAGTCCAGCCACCTTCATAAGAAAGACATCACCCTCAGAAAACCCCATTTTCTTGGCAAGTTCAGTCGCGACAACCGAAACACCAATAGAATGCGCGGAAGTAAAAAGACTTCTGAAATCGATCATCCTTCTAAAAAGTTCAGCATAATATAAAAGTTCTTTTTCAGATATGATCATATCCGTATTATACTTAAGTACTATTTCTCTTATTAGATTGTCGGGATTTGTCGCATCGAACCAGAAATATTCACAATTTGAGACACGTTTGAACGCATCAACTATCTCTGGCATAAAGATCATTCCTTCGCCATCTATTATCTTGTTTCTGATTTCTTCAACCTGACATAAGACTTCTTTATTAAGGTCTATAGATACAGCTATTCTATCAGCCAGATGAATAAGAAACGAATGGACTGGGACTTTTTCTCCATTATGCTCTCTACCAGAACCTTCAAACCATCTTGCGTTATGATATTTAATTATTTCAGCTACCTGTTTTAAGGGTGAAAAATCTTTAAGCAGGTGATAACCTATCACAGCGTGTCTATTTGGATTTTCAAAATCAAAATCGAGGGTCTTAAGTCTATCATCAAGTGTAAACGCAACAGAACCACAATCATGTAGAAGTGCTGCTATAAACAAAGTCATAGTGTCTTTATCGTGAAGACCCATCTCTTTTGCAAGATTCCAGGCGATGACCGCGACCTGTTTATGATGTTTATTGACATTTGGACTTACTAGATCTACCGCTTCAGCTATAGCTAATATAATATCAAGATAAGATGCTTTTAATTCTTTCATAGGGTGTGTTCTCCTTAGGAAATAATAAAATGTTCAATATGGAAATCCTTCTCAGTTCTTATGTATATTTTTTTTCTAGTCGTGTGCTCCATACTTGAAAGATTTTCCTCACCCTCACCGATAAGATAGAAACCAACCTCCGGATTTACGGAGACAAGAATATTATCCTTGGCTATTCTTTTTGCATATTTCATGATCTCTCTTCTTACCTTTGTACTAACCTCTCTAGGATTAAGTACATATCCTCTTCCCTTACAATATGGACAATCCTGTGTTATCCTTCCAAGGACACTTGATCTGACCCTCTTTCGAGTCATCTCCACAAGACCTAATGTTGACATGTTTGATATTGTGTTTGGCATCCTATCTCGCGAGCATGCCTCTTCCAGCGTCTCTACGACTTTCTTCTGGTTTTCAATACTTTTCATATCAATAAAATCTATTATTATTATTCCGCCAATATCTCTAAGTCTTAACTGTCTTGAGATCTCTTTTGCCGCCTCAAGATTCACCTTAAGTACTGTATCCTCAAGATTCTTTCCTTTACCTGTAAAACTTCCTGTATTTACATCAATAGCTGTTAAAGCCTCTGTCTTTTCAATTACAATATATCCACCACATTCAAGCTGAACATTCTTGTTAAGAATAGAATTAAGTGACTTTTCGACTCCGTATTTTTCCAGTATAGGAACTTCCTCATCATAGTATTTTACTTTATCAAGAAGCTTCTGAGGTAAAAAATCAAAGAAATCCATTATTCTATCGTATTGAGCTCTTGCATCTATGACAAGTTCATCTACATCTGATGAAAAAAGGTCTCTTACTTTTTTAAGTACTATCTCTATATCCGAATAAAGAAGTGAATTATCTGGAGAAGTCTTTATTCTCTGATTTATCTTCTTCCATGTCTTTAGAAGAAAGGTTATATCGTTTATTATCTCTTCCTCATGTTTTCCTTCAGCAACAGTTCTAAGTATGATTCCCATATTCTTTGGACAGAGTCTTGTTCCAAGTTCTTTGAGACGTTCTCTTTCCTCTTCATTTGTTATCTTTCTGGAAACTCCAATATGACGTTGATTTGGCATAAGGACTGTGTATCTTCCGGGAATAGTAAGATGTGTTGAACCTCTTGAACCTTTTGTGCCTATTGGCTCTTTTACAATCTGAAGTATTATATCATCACCTGGTTTCACTATCTCTTCTACAAAAATACCGTTTTCTTCGAATGGAAGTTCACTTCTTTTTACAAAAGCATCCTCTTCAAGGTCATCACCAAAAATATCACGCATCTCTTCATCTGGAATGTAAATATCAGAAATATGCATAAAAACATCTTTTTCAAGACCAACATCTACAAATGCGGATTGCATTCCAGGAAGGACATTGTTGACCTTTCCTTTATATATATTTCCAGCTATTCTATCCGAAAACTTAGGTTCCTCATAGAACTCAACGGTCTTGCCATCTTCAAGTATTGCAAACCTTACAGAATCATTTTCAACATTTATCAGTATTTTTACACTCATTTTAAAATTATTTCCCTATCAACACTCTTGAAATCGAATTCTCTGGAGAATTTCGAGAATGAAAAATCCCGTTCCACCTTCATTTCAAGCATATCGTCCTTTAAGTAATATTCAATAACACCTTTAAAATCTTTTACAATTTCTGGCACTCCGATAATACCATAAAATCTATATTTTATAAAGTCGATTCGCTTAGAAAGTGCTTTCTCACCTTCTTTTACGATGACGTATTTAAATATATCGATCCAGTTTTTGTTCATCAGCTTTATAAGCTCTTTCATAACCCGTTTTATCTGCTCATCATCATGATCACATTCAAATTCACAATACTCAGCTTCACTCTCAATACCAATACTTTTCGGGACTGGCAATTTGATCTTAGGATGCGGATTAAAACCTCTTGAATAGAGTATATTCATGTCAACTCTCTTGAACATCCTTTCGAAAAGCCTTATATATTCAATATGAGATATCCATTTTAGATCACCTTTCACTTTAAAACCTAAAAATAATCTCATTTACAAGCTCCACACACTCTACATTTACTGGTATCACAGCTTTTTGTAGATTCTCTATTTTCTGCTTTCTCAAGCTCTTTGATCAAAAATTCCTTTTTGACACCTATTTCAATAAAATCCCATGGAAGCTTCTGATTCACATCTATTCTTTTAATATATTTTTCCTTTTCTACACCACTTCTAGCAAAAGCCTGTTCCCATTTTTTAAAATCAAAATGATCCGTCCATCCATCAAATCTTGCTCCAGCCTTAAAAGCACACTCAATAACATCAGCCATCTCATTACCAGCTCTTGCCATATATCCTTCAAGTGCTGAAGTCTCTGCATCATGCCATTTTATGGATACAGTCCTGTTTTTTATATTACCCAAAAGCTTTTTGGTCCTTTCCTTTATCTGTGGAAGATCCATCATAGAAGACCACTGGAAAGGTGTGAAAGGTTTTGGAATAAAAGTTGAAAAAGATGCGATTATCCTGGCTCTTCTTCCACCTATTTTCCTTGCTAAGAACGCACAATCCTCAATAAGGGATATAACCTCGTCAAGTTCGTTTTCATCCTCAAAAGGAAGACCTGTCATAAAATATAGCTTCACAGTCTTCCATCCTTTTTTAAACACTTCTCTTATCTTATCTAAAAGATCATCTCTAAAGACCTTTTTATTTATTGCATCTCTGGTCGATTGAGATCCTGCTTCACAAGCAAAAGTCAGTCCTGATTTCCTTACCTTAAGTACTTCATCTAAAAGTTCTATTGTATCCGAGTTTATTCGAAGTGAAGGAAGTGATATAGAAACTCTTTTTTTGTAATATTTTTCGTTTATATGTTCGCAAAGCTCACGAATATGAGGATAATCTCCTGTTGATAACGATGTAAGTGAGATCTCTTCATATCCGGTATTATCCAAAAGATATTCAGAAGTCTTTTTGCAATTCTCAAGACTTCTTACCCTAAGAGGTCTGTCAATATAACCAGCCTGACAGAATCTGCATCCATTAGGACATCCTCTCATAAGTTCAAGAACCACTCTATCATGCACTATAGATTGACCTGATACGACCCAGTTCTTTATTCCAGATATCTCGTTAAGGTCATCTACTATAACAGCTTTTACTTTTTCATCTTTTTTTCTGAGTGCAGGTGAGTATACTCCAGGTACTTCAATGAGTCTTTTAATAATCTCATCTCTATCCCTACTTTCCCGTTTGCTTTTCAGGATTATCTCATTTATATCTTTAAATGATTCTTCAGCTTCTCCAATAAAAACAAGATCAAGAAACGGTTCGACAGGACATGGGTTAAACATCGCGGGTCCACCACCTATGATTATAGGATCGTCCTCTTTTCTATCCCCTGCTCTTAGCGGAATATCTGCTAGATCTAAAATATTAAGAAAGTTTGTATATAAGAGTTCATACTGAAATGAAAATCCAATAAGGTCAAAATCCCTAAGTGGTCTTTTGGCTTGTACAGATACGAAATCCTCGTTTTTTCCTCTATAAAGGGATTCCATGTCAGGAAATGGAGCAAATATTCTATCACAAAAGACATCTTCTATCCTATTGGCTATATCAAAGAGTATTCTAAGTCCAAGATTAGACATCCCGACCTCATAGGAATCAGGATAGGATAATAGTATATTAGCACCGTCTTCCGAAAAATCCTTTTCAGGAAGGTTTATCTCAAAAGGCGCATATCTTGAAGGTTTTTCTATTTGAAGAAGTTTTTTAACTGTACTTTTCATAGCAGATTATCTCACTCTCATCCTTTCTTCCTGTCTTTCTTTCCTGAGAGGAGTAACCAACTGTCATAAGTGAAACTACCATACCGTTTTCGGGTACTTCCAGTATCTCTTTTACATCCTTTTCATAAAAAGCACCGATCCAGCATGTATCAAGCTCTTTTTCCTTTGCAGCAAGCATCATCTGAGTCAAAGCAATAGACACATCTACAGTTATAGCATTCCAGTATCCACCCATCGCAGGGTAGGAATCCTCTGGAAAGCCTATTGCAGCAACTACAAGAGGAGCTTCCAGAACATATTTCTGTCCCTTACATGCTTTTTTCAATCTTTCCTTTATTTCATTGTCTTTTATAAATATAAACTTCCACGGTTGGGTGTTCTTACCTGAAGGAGCCCATTTAAGTGCCTGTATAAGATAATCTTCAACCTCTTTAGGAATCTGTTTGTCTTCATATTTTCTAGCAGAGAATCTTTTTTTCATAAGTTCAACAAGTTCCATTATTTCCTCCAAGTGATTTCGGATCTTTAACGACATAATAATTGAATATTCCTTCGGTTGCGTATATCTCTTTGTTTAAGGTATCCGCCATTTCCTGCGAATGAATGTCAAAGAAGAAAGTATAGGATACATATTTTCCTTTGCTACTTTCTTTTTTACTTATCTTATCTGGATGGGGATTTATTTCGCAGCCCTCAATCCTACATATAAACTCATCATAATCAAAAAGTTTCTCTTTGAATATTATTTTATATATAAAAACACCCGGGTATATATTATCAGTATTATCCATCTATATTATTCTTCAATTATATTGTTTTTTTCATCGAGTAAGATAACTTTTGGTTTATGTTTTACTACCTGTTCATCCTGAACTATCTTATAAGTGGCTATTATCAATCTGTCTCCGAGCTCTCCAAGTCTTGCAGCAGCTCCATTAAGCCCTATTTTTCTTGTCCCGGAATCTGCAGGGATCGCATAAGTCGAGAATCTTTGGCCATTGTTTATATTATAAATTTCTATCTTTTCATAAGGTATAATATCAGCAGCCTTTAAAAGATCTGTATCTATTGAACATGAACCTTCGTAGTTAAGTTCGCATTCTGTTATTGCAGCTCTATGCAGTTTCGAATTTAGCATTGTTCTCATTTTTATTTTACCTCAACCCAAAATTTCATCAGCTTATCAGAGTTCTGCATCCTGTAGATGTTATATTCACCTACAAGTCTGTTAAGCTCATCAACTATATAATCTATATTTTCCTGGTTGTCAATCGTATTACTAAGTTTCCTATAAAAGCTTTCAGCTTTATTTTTATATTCTACAACACCATATTTCTTTGCATTCTTGTCTAATACATCAAGAAGAGTATTTATTTTTTTCTTATTTTCCCTATTAAAACTTCTGAGTCCTTGAGAATTTTTTGTCTTAATAAGTTTAGCTAGATTGGATAGAAATTCTCTTTCCCATGTAAAGGTATTTCCTTTTATTTCAGTATTAAATATAACTCTTGCATCTCTTACTTCTCTTAATGCTCTTGAGTAATCCTTTGCTATAAAATGATCGATTCCTTTACCAAGTACTGTAGAGACTTTTTTAAGTCTATCCATATATGATCTTTCTTTATCGATTTTAACTTTTGCAGTACCGTTTTCACTTACTTCAAACCAGCATTCATACTTTGTATAAAGTGTCATCCAATCCGAGATAAGTCTCTTAAAATCTTTATAAGAATGTGATCCAAAATCCGAATCCAGTTTATCAAAATCGTTTTCTATAGAGGTCTTAACAGTATCAAATTCCACTTTCAATTCAGCTGCAGAAAGCTCAGCAAGTTGATAGTTAGGACAAGCAAAAACTGCCATTGTCAATAGGAGTAAAAATAACGTTATAAGTCTTTTCATTAGGGTTCCTCCAAAATTTAATTTGCTTCTCAAATATGTATAAATTATAGCATAACAAAAAATAATAGTCGAGATTGTAAAGGTAATATTAGATTAAGAGATCTTCTTTATTGCTATGACTTCCTCTTTAAGTTGAGAGATATGCGCATGTTTTCTTTTGCAAAAACATAAATTTTTTCACTATTTTTCACGATTTGTTTTTTCTTGACAACATATAATAAAAAGAACAATATTAATAAAAAGTTATTGAAGAGTACCTTTATGAAATGGTCACAATTTAATTTTATATTTAAATCAGAAAAATATGGACCTTTATTATATAATTCTTATTCAAACATCTTTATCTCATTAACAGAAGAAGATCATGAAATTATTATAAAAAGTATAAAAGATAATGATATGTCTAATTTTAATAAAAGACCAAATCTTGCAATCAATTTTCTACGTTCAAAAGTTTTGATCGAAGATCATGTTGATCAGATAAAAGAACTCAGATTAAGACAGGAGATCACTAAATTCTCCAACCTTCCTCTTTCGCTTACAATCGCACCCACAACTGAATGCAACTTTGAATGCACCTACTGTTATGAAGAAAGTAGGCTTCCAATATATATGGAAGATAAAACCGAAGATGCACTTATAGATTTTATTAAAAGTTATGGGAAGATACCATATTTATATATCACCTGGTATGGTGGGGAACCTTTAATGGCATTTGATAGAATCGAGTCAATCACAAAAAGAATATTAGATGAAAAGATACCTTTATACGCAAGCATAGTCACAAACGGTTATCTACTTGACAAAAACATAATCTCAAAATTAAAACAGAACAGGATCAGAAAAATTCAAATAACCGTGGATGGTTTAGAAAAACAACATAACACTACTAGACCTTTAATAGGCGGTGGTGATACTTTTAATAAAATATTGCAAAACATAGATACCCTTCTGAAAGATTGGGATGGTAAACTATCAATAAGAGTCAATATAAGTAAAAATAATGACAAAGATTATCATAAGATATATAAATTTTTGCATGATAATTACAAAGATTATGATAATTTTCATGTTTATCCAGGAATCGTTCAGAATGTAAATGCATGTTCTTCAGTTGGGTCATGTGCTTTTGATCGAGATCATATGTCAAATTTTTTGATAGATCAGTATCAGAAACACAAAATTAAAGATGTGCAATTATTTCCAACTTACAATTCAGGAGTATGCATAGCAAACAATCTCAGAGGATATGTTTTAGGTCCCGAAGGTAATCTTTTTAAATGCTGGAATGATATAGGAAGAAAAGAGATGATAGTTGGAAATATTTTTAAAAGAACCGGTTGGAATAATACATTATTAGCAGAATATATGTGTGGACTTTCACCGTTTGAAGATGATGATTGTAAGAAATGCAAATTATTACCTATTTGTATGGGTGGATGTCTAAGTGTTGCTTTAAAACATAAAAATGGTCAAAAAAATATAGACAAATGTTCCTTTTTTAAAGGTATAATTAAAGAATTCTTAGAAATAACATACTCTATGAAAAAATGAAAGTTAATTTCTTTTACAATGGTCTTTAATTTTATTATAATTAAAATAAATAAATATACATAAACTTATAATTTTCTTCCAAGGAAAAACTATGAAAACAAATGATTTTTTTAAAAAAGCAAAACACGATAAGATATTAAAAGAGAAACTGATTAAATGTGAATCTGCAACAGATATTCGACGACTGGGTGCAGAACATGGTTTTGACCTTTCCGAAAGTGAAATAGAAGCATATTTATGTGATTTTTTAAAAGATTCAATTTCTGATATCAAAGGAGAACTTACGGACGAAGAGTTGAATCAAATAGTTGGTGGACTCTCTCCTCAAACAGGGAACGCTTTTATGCTTCTTGGAAAAGATTTCTTTTCACTAGTTTCAAAACTATTAAACAAATTATAAAATTTTTTAAAAGGATTTTTTATGTCAAATTGGACACAGGAAGAAATTATTAAAACATATCAAATGATTCAGAATAAAGCTGCTAAAGATATTAAATTTAGAAAACTTGCTCTAGAAGATCCCAAAAAAGCATTTGAAGAAGTTGCTGGAAAAGAAGTTCCTGATAATGTGAATATCAGATTCATAGAAAATGAACCTGATGTCGATCAAACCTTTGTCTTACCTGACATGATTGATCCAACTCTTACAGATGAGGATCTTGATAATATCTCAGGTGGCGATAGTTGTACCGGAACTCACACCTGGACATATCCCTCAGAATGCTCATCTGAACGTTGTAAGGTAAGAGGTTGGGGAGGATAATAAAAAACTTTAAAGTGAATATAGCTTAAACATCTCACTTTTACCTTTCATGCTTATATTCTCGTGTGAAGTAAAACCATAACCCTCAAAATCTTTTGGGTTTATTTTATTAAAAACGCTTTCGCTAAATAATATATCAGTCTTAAGATACTTTGTCTGACTCTCTATTCTCGCAGCAATATTGACAGTATCACCAATTACTGTAAACTCCATTCTCTGATCAGTACCAACATTACCAACAACGAGTGGACCACTGTGAATACCAATACCGTGATTTATCTCTAAAAAGTTTTTTTCTCTGTTAAATCTATGGAGTGCTTCTCTCATCTCAAGAGCTGCTTTTAGAGCTGCTTTTTCCGGTTCCAGAGCACCAAATATAGGAGAAAATATAACCATGATAGCATCACCGATAAATTTGTTTATAACTCCTTTATTTTTAAGTATAGGATCTACCATATATGAAAAGTAGGAGTTTAAAAAATCAATAAGCTCAGTTGGAGAAAGATTTTCAGAAAACGGAGTGAAATTTCGCAGATCCGTAAACATTATTGTAGTCTCCATCTCTTCACCTGCAAGATCAAGTGTATCACTTTCTATGAGTTTTTTAGCGACTTCCTCTGATACAAACTTACCAAAGGTATTTATTATTCGTTCACGATCCTGAAGACCATCGAGCATAGTATTAAAGTTTGCTCTTATATTTCCTATTTCATCTGGATACACGACTACTGATTTTGAGTCTAGTCTACCTTCCGATACATCTTTCATCTTAGAAAGAAGATCATCAACCGGAAATCTTAAAAATCCTTTGATCTGTCTGAATGATAGAATTTGCAGGATTGAAAACATGACAGCTGTTATTATCATCCCAACAAATATCATATAATAATCACTGTATATCCAGAAATATTTCTGACCTTCAAGAAATTTTCCGAATATATCTCTGTTAAGCTCAAAAAATAATGAGATGATGATAATCATAGGCACAATAGATAATCCTGCAAAGACCATCTTTATTCTTGTAGTGATTGAGAATACAAGACCATTTTTCAGATTATAAGGACTTTCTTTTTCAAATATAGGAAGTGCTATCTTATTATTTATATAGGAACCTCCTAATGTCAGATTTATAAAAGAAGATACCATTGATGCAACAAGAAAATATTTGATTGTATCGTATATAGCCGTAATTGGAGACGAATCAATATAAACAAGATGAATCCTTAAATTAACAATGGTTTCGATAAAAAAGATAAACCAGGGAAGACAAAAAACAAAAAGATGAGTATTTATTATCCTTTTTTCGAGTTTTTTACTATATTTGATCTTACCTGAATTATATTCATAAACCGGTAATAACCAAAAGAAAAGAACAAGAGGGAAAAAATATCTTAACCATCTAAACCTATATTCAATACTATTCATATATGTTATTGTCTTATCATCAAAAGAATCAAAATACTTTTTTATCTCTTTTCCGTTTTTTTCTTTAAAGACAACTAAAAATCTATCTTTTTTGCCAGTCTTTTTATTTATAACCGCTTCAGCACCAGTGAATACCAGACCTGTACTTTCCTGTTTCTGTATAAATTTTCTAAGTAGAGATGGATCAAAACCACCAAATCTTAAAAGTAGATCTCCAGCAAATTTTCCTATAAGAAGTGATACTATCATTATTAAAAATAGCGTTAAAAAAAGAGGTCTTTTCATTATTTATATTCCTTATCTCCAACAAATAGACTTGTAAGTACTGCTTCTCCATCATCTGATACAGCAACTTTTACATATACATCGCCTTTTTCTCTGTGTTTTTCGATTTCATATCCTTTTCCTTCTTCTACAAAGAAAGATTCTATTCCATATAGAGCAGTTGCATTAACAACTGTTTCTACATCCTGAACAACATAAGAAACCGTCTTGAGATTCTTTTTATAGTGATATTGCTTTTCAAGAGCTTTTAGATCTTCATTTCCACTATAGGTGTTGACTCTCCACTCACCTTCTCTCTGTGGTACCTGATCTATAATAAAATAATATTTCTTTCCTTTTTTGAATTTTCCATTATAGGAGATTATCTTTTCAGGAATATCGATATTCTCTTTATTTCTCTTAAACCAATCACTATCCTTTTCTGATGACGTAACCTTACCTAAAAAGACTCTATCTTTTCTACTTGGATATTTGACTTTTCCTGTAATAAATACTTCATTCGCTTTGAGATTCTTTGGAATTTCTCTTTTTATATCCTTATATCTATAAAACTTCCCATCTTTTTCAAGTATGACATACACGAGATTGCCTTTTTCAATATCAGAATCGTCAGCAAGATTTATCTGAGAAAAATCATATTTTAAAGCCACATACTGACCTCTTAATGGACTTCTTGGATCTATAGGATAAGTCTTTAAAAATATTTTCTTTCCGTTTGCTACGACTGAATGTTTTGAATAAAGCATCGCAAGAAGAAATAAAACCTGAAATGCAATAGTTGCAAAAAATAATATTTTTTTATTCTTAGTCATTGTCAGCCTCCATATCATCGATCATCTTTCGTCTTCTTTTTTCAAGGAACCATGATGCACCCATCAAAACAGCTCCAGTTATTATAAAATAACCTCCTCTTGCAAGATATTTCCATGCATAATCAAAGTATCTTGCAAAGAACTGAAGTGCAAAGAAAATAAAACCTATGTTAACAAGTGCCTGGACATGGTTTTTTGTTCCTTCCCTGACTGTAAGAATAGAAAAGACAAGCATATAAATGTTGGATATAAGAATAAATAAACTGTATATATACGAACCTTTTTGGGGACTTGAAATCCCGATATAATACAATATTGGAAATATAAAAAACACAGGTACTGTCCTTAAAAGCTGATCCTTTGAAAAGCGCTTGTAAACAAACTTAAATATCACTATCGATATTACAGTAAAGACAATTGGTATAAAATAGATGTTTGAAGATACCTGACTACTGTTAATATCTCTTATTACCTCAGATAGACCATGTTTAAAAGTCAGTATATAAATAAGAAACATCAGAAACAGATTAGAACAAATATTTAAAAGTTTACTGAACTTCTTCTCTTTTTCTATATAGGAAAAAAGAAGTAAAGTGAGTGCAATAGTTATATTTATAGGAATAAATGGAACATAATGAGATCTGCTTGCAAACTGCTCGACGAGACATGAATTTATCCAATAGACAGATGAGAAGATGGAAGCAAGATAGACAAGTCTTGATCTCTTATAATATGCAAATGGAAAGTACGCAAGTATCAAAACTACCGGTAATTGCCAGTTAAGTGTATTGAAATCGTTTAATTTCATCAGACTCCAAATATTTAAAAGAAAAATAGAGAAAGTCATTACAACACGACTTTTTATAACATAGGCTATTGGTATTATTCCCAGTGCCCAAACCAGTAATCCGGTAAAATATCTTGACTGAATATGAAATATTTGTGCTGTAAGAAATATTCCACCACCAAAAAGTATTGAACCAATTATAATCAAAGCATTACCAATATTGACTTTGGTCTTCTTATGATAAGCCAGATAATAACCTGAAAGATAAAATGATGAAAGGAATATTATCACTCCAGCAAATCTAACCATCTTAGGTATCATATCCCAATTTGCTGCAATTAAAATAAGAAAGCCTGCACCGATAAGAATAGCTCCTAATATAGCAAGTACAGAAAGTATACCTGGTCCACTTTTGATCTTCGAGCTATACCTTTTTGATAAGGTATCGTACTGATCATCGTCGATGAGCTTTTCCTTTTTCCATTCGTCGATCTCAATAAGAAGTCTTTTGTAAAAAAGATTCATAGGGTTCATAATTGCTCCTTTTTAAAAAGCAGGGATTAGGATTTAGGGGTTAGGGATTAGGGTCTGCCTCAGTCCATATTACCTTATTACTAAACTACCCTATTACCTAAGTACCCGTTTCGCTTTACCCTTCACGCTTTACGAAAAGTTCCCGGTTCCACCGTTCCCTGTTTACTGTTAGTTTTTTATAATATTATTCTATCATTATTTTTTAAGCTTACAAAATTAAGATATTAATGAATTTTTTTCATTTATAAAAATCATCAAGATAATTGATAGAGATATCTATCAGAGTTCGTTTTTTTGCTGAAATATGCTCGCCAGCAACCATCTCTTTTTCAGCATTTGGATAGGCTTTAAAGAGTTCTTCACGACTTTTTTTTGGTATTATATTATCATCAGTTCCACTTATTAGAAGCATTTTTTTCCCCTGAAATGAGAAACTTGAAAATACCGGATCAGAAAAATATAATCTTTTTTCAAGATATAATCCAATTAAATCACTTAAAAACGGAAATTTTATATCTTTTTTCAATAACCCGGCTGCAATATCAGATATATCAGAACCGGAATAAAGAAGTGCTATATTAGAAAAGTTTTTCGATAACTTAGACACCGGATAAGTACAGACAAAGGAACCAAAACTTGCTCCGATAAAAAGATTACCTTCTTTATTTACATCTTTTCCGTTTAATATAACTTTTGTTAGCATATAACATATCTTCATGTTTAATCTAATATCATCTTCAAAATCTTTTAAATACAATATTTGCTTCAGAAAATTTTTTCCATATGGCCATCTTGAATAATAATCAAAAGCCAGTAAAGCAAGTCCTCTTTTTTTTATAAATTTGTCACTCAAATAATATACAGCCTCTTTTCCATGCAGAAATCCCGTCATAATAAGACATAATCTTTTTTTTTCAACACTGACAGGAAAACGAAGAAAAAAATCGGTAGATACTCCATCTGACATGGTTATTCTACCTTTTTTGGTCTGAATACCATCTTCAATCCCAACATCTGAAAAAACAATTTTCGGTTTCTGATCATCAAAAAGTACAACTGGCGGGCTCGTAAAAAGCACAAGATAAAAGATCGAAAGAAAAGTCAAAACTATTATTAAAAATGCACTAATAAAGTATCTCATATTTTTTTACCTTTTAAATTTTATTTACAGGTAGTTTGATTATAAACTCTGTCCACTCATCTTTTTTTGAGTTCACATAGATCTCACCGCTATGATTTTTTGTGATTATAAAATATGATATTGAAAGTCCAAGACCGGTTCCTTTTCTTTTTTAGTTCTTAGTATAAAAAGGTTCAAAGATCCTTTTCATAGTCTTTTCATCCATACCAATTCCGTTATCTTTGATTTTTATATATAAAAAATCACCTCTAGAAAATAGACTTAAATCAACTTCCTTATCTTTCTTTTTCGAATCAAACAAAGCTCTTGTAGCGTTTTTAAGCAGATTTACAAACACCTGTTCCAATTCATTTCTTATAGCCATTATTTCAGGGACTTTTTTATATTCTCTATTTATTTTAATATGATGAAAATCATATTCTGATATTTCAAAGTATTTTTCAAGGATTTTTATAGAATCCTCTATTATAGATTCAACATCAACATGTATCTTATCATCTGAAGATGCTCTTGAGAATTCAAGCATATCTATTATGATATCACTTGCTCTGATTGCAGAAGTATATATTCCTTCTATCATCTCATAAATATTGTTTTCAAAAAGATACTTATCAAGATCATTAAGAGAGATACCAAGTTCTTCCGCTTTAAGAATATTCTTATCTCGATTTGTATCCAACCTACGTTGTATATTTTGTATTCCGCCTATTATTCCTGATAGTGGATTATTAATCTCATGAGCCATTCCTGCTGCCAGTCCTCCAACAGACATCATCTTTTCGTTCTGAACAAGAAATTCGTTAATCTTTTTAGATTCTGTTATGTCTACACTTAAAAAGATAACGAAATGTTCATTCTTTGATTCTCCTTTTAAAGAAACTGTAAAAACTTTTAGATGTTTTTCTTCTTCATCATTCTTACTTGATACTATTATCTCTTTGTTAGATATATTTTCACCTTTTAAAGCCATGTCGATCAAGCTTTCATATTCACCAGAGAATCTATGCTCTCCAATATCTTCATCTTCTTTAATACTCCACATGCTATACCATTCTTTATTAGCAAGTATTCTTTTCTTTTTGTCGTTATAAAGCTCAAAAGCTATAGGCAGATTTTCAAAAAGTTTTCTAAATCTTTCTTCAGCAGATCTTCTTTTTTCACTTTCCTGCTTTATATTTTCTATATAAAGGTTCATATTAGCTCTCATCGTCTCTATTGCTTGTGAAAGCTCTAAAAGTTCAATTGAATTCAATTCTCCTTCAAAACCAGATTCAAGTTCACCTTGACTTAATCTTATTATATATTTTTTCAAAGCATATAAAGGACTAATAGTATTGTTAATTATGTAATATAGAAATATTGATACCAATAAGATCATAAACAAAGCAAAGATAA
>PKTG01000015.1:15656-18381 GCA_002869225.1 Candidatus Muiribacterium halophilum
ATCATGAGATATAATAACTCCTAGCTTCCATCCCCAAGGCTCGAAAGTGTCAGTCTTTATCCAATAATCCTTATTTTTATATCTGTACTCAAAAGATTCTGGTGAATCTTTTAATATATTCTCGAATCCATTTAAAAAATTCAGTCTTGATGATTTTTCAGAAAGATTAATCAAATAGGATTCGTCATCAAGAAGAAAATAAACAATATCTTTATCATTATCCTTAATATGTTGATGTAGTTTTTTTATTATGTTTCTTTTAAAGCTCTCATGATATTTTTCAATATCGAGTGTCTTTAGAAGTTTGTTATGATCACTTTCTACAATCGAGATAAGATAGGATAGGCTATTTGAATATTGATGATCAAAATTATCATTTACAATATTTTTTAAAAACATAGAAGAAAAGGAAAAAATAAATATCAATGTAATCACAAAGAAAAAGAGTATCCTTGTAATAAGAAGATTTTTAAGACTATATATCTTTATTTTATTCATTGATTATCTCCGAAATATCAATAAGATCTACATCAAAAGTAATATCAAGCAACTTCGAAAGTTCCATATTAAGTATAATATTAAACTCATCAAGCTCTGAAAGCTTTATATCTTTTATGTCTTTTCCTTTAAAGAGTATCTCATGTGTCTTTTCAGCAAGATATCTTCCCATCCTATAGTTATCTTTGGTAAGACTAAGAACACAATATGGTGATAGTTTTTCGGTTACTGTGATAGTTGGTATACTTATATTCTTTTTAATAAAAACTGACATATCCTTATCATCCCAGTCTTTTACATTTGCCTGACTCCTTGTAAAAAGAATATCCGAATCTGCACTTAAGTATAAAAAGTTCTTCTTCCAATCTGAATAAGTCTTCACATATTTAACTTCTTTAAAATGAAACCCTTTTTCTTCATAAAACTTTATTGTTCTTCTATCCGTATTTGAATCCGTAGTCAAAATACTTATTCTGCTTCCCTTTGATATCTTTTTTGCTTCCTCTATCAACTTGTCGATAAGCTCTACTTCGATTTGTCCTTTTATATTTGAACATGGCAGATCATACTTGCTGCAATCCCAGTTTACCCCTATAAATATTACAGGAATCTCTTTATTTCTAAGATATTTATTGGCAAAAAATTCTACCGCAGCATCATCTGATAAAAGCACAATATCAGGTCTGAACCTCTTATATTCTTCGAATATATTCCGTGCTGTCTCAAAAAGCTGCTCTTTATCCTTATTCTTTGCATCCATAAAAACAGTCTTAAGCTCAATATCTTTTTTGGAAATATTATCTGAAAAACCTTTTCTGATAATAATGTTAGAAGGATGAATCGTGTCATAGGAATCTACATAAAGCACTTTTTTTCTTGATATAAAAGTAGGTCGTTTATCAGAATGAGAAATATAATTATTTTTCTTATAAATAAAAAAATAATAAGAAGTTGAAAATACCAAAAAAAGTATAAGAAAATAAACTATCTCTTTTTTGTTTTTTTTCATAGCTGACCTCGATATATATTAACATGAAAGAGAAAATTTTAAAATCAGTAAAGATTTATTTATTAACTTATTCTATTTTGATATTCTTCAAAAAAACTGAAAATAGCTTATAATTATTCTTAACAAGTCTATTTGGAGATTCAAATCTTATTGAATAAAAGATATTATCTTTTATAAAATAGTATAGATACACTCTCATGCTTCTTTTATCTTTGTGATATTCGAACTCATATCTTTTCCCTGGAATCAGGTCTTTTTGAACATCTTCTATTGAAATCATATTTATATCAGGAATTGAATCGCGAAACGGTATCCAGTAAAGATCTTCAAGATATTCAAGAGACACAAAATCCTCTGTTTTTTTTGCTTCTAAAATGATATTAGTCGAGGTCTGTTTTATGTTATATATGACTGAATCTTTTGCCTCTTTTCTTTCTATTGTTGTCCTGTAAACCATTGGGATCTTAAATTGAAAGGGAAACAAAGGTTCATATATAGTATCTGAAAGAGTACTAACGATTAGTCTTTGATCTATTGCGAAGACCTGGATTATCAATAAAACAAAAAGACAAGATAAAAATAATAATCTTTTCATTAAAAATTCCTGAAATTGTTTATCATCTGAGAGAAGAGTATAAGGTTTATCATCTCTCTACCGCTATGATCTTCAAAATCATCCTTAAAATGTTTTATAGAGGTATGTTTAAAGGATGAGCATATATTATCAAAATTCTCAAAGAACACCTCTTTGGTCTTTTCAAGATCGTTATATGCAACTTTTGAAAAATCAACTTCAAATGGATGTTTTTCCTTTGCCCACAGGTTTACCGGAAGGAAATCCTTAGCCCAGTATCTTAATATATATTCAGCTACTCTATTTATTGATATGAGTTTTTCCGGTAATGAAAGTACAAAATCGTGAAAATCTCTTGTTGAATAAGGTTGATACCTTGGAATATTTCCAAGAAGCATTGAATTATTATAAATAAGTGGCATCTGCATGCCTACCTGTCTTATTTCCATCATCCAATCTATCTTTCCACGGATAGTCGTTAGAGGAAACCAATCCATAGTATTTTTTACGGTCTCTACAATATCTTTTCTTTCGAATAGCAAATTCATAATATTTGACTTAAACATCGAATATTTCTCAATAAAATAATCCGGATCTGAAAAGTCTCTATTCTCCATGAAAAGATGAGATACCAGCATCTCATC
>PKTG01000098.1 GCA_002869225.1 Candidatus Muiribacterium halophilum
AAAGATGGAAGGGATAAGCGGGATTCATCATATTCATTCGTGGATGCTTAATGAAAAGACTATTCTTTTTGAAGCACATCTTGATGTTGAGATAGATGTGAAGATTTCGGAGTTAAAAAGATATTATTCTGAAATCGAGGATTATCTTAAGAGAGAACACGGAGTGGATCATGTAACTTTACAGGCCGAGCTTGGTGGTTGTGAAGGTATATGTCATTTTGAGCGGTAAATATCACTGAATTCTATTATTTTAAAATCTTTTTCAGTGTATTTTTGAAACTTTTCTTTATCAGGATAGGAAAATAACCGGCTTTGTTTAATTTCTTTTAAAGAATCTTTTTCTCTTAGTAACTTTTCGATCACTTTGGATATTACTTTTGGATATTTTTTAAATACGTCTTTATAATACTTGACCATCGATGCATCTTCATCTTTATATTTAAGTTCTTTAATAATAAGACCTGAATTTATATTCTTATCAACCTTATAAAATGTTAGAGTCGGTCTTATATCGTATATCCTGGAATAAAGATATGGCATTACACCGCCACACTGGTGCAACCTGCCGCCATGCATATTTATAAAATCAATACCTTCAATATCAAGTATCTCTTTTTTTAGTATATGTGTAAGCAGTATAAGACCTATATCAACTTTATCTTTTTTTATCTTTTCAATTACTACTTTTGAGTTAGGGTCCTCAAAAAAATACACTGGAATATCAAAATGTCTTCCGAGAGATTCAAAGTTATAGACACCTGTCTTAATTACAAATTTCGAGTATCTTACTATTGCAAAAATAGATAATAAAAAGAAATTTTTAATACCATAAATCTTTAAATACCATAGTGGGACTTTTATTCCATCTCCTATTGGTTTTATCCTGTCAGGAAATACAAAAATCCCACCCGATAGATCAAAATCATTCTTTAAGTTTTTAATTGTCTCATACCAAAGCGGAAGATCCCATGGAATGTCATTATTAGTAAGTATTGATAATTTAAATTTATTTTTCATTTTAAATATTATAACATCAGTATCACATAACATGAAGTTTATCAGCTCATATGTTATAATACCTTTATGAGATTCTGCTTTTTTTCAACTGAGATATCTTTAACTGCTGAAAGATTTTCTGCTCTCTGTAAAAGAGTTAGAGCAGAATTTTTTCTTGTTTATAATCCATCGATATTTAATGATTATCTTGTTAAGATACCTTTTCTCTCGAAGTTTTTTGGTTGTGATGACGAGAATTATATAGAGAAGCTTATTAAGAAAAAACCTGACCTTGTTGGAATGACGCTTTATTCTGATGTGCAGCTGCATAGAAAGCTTGATATATTAAAAAAAATAAAAGAAAGATTACCTGATGTAAAAATAATTGTAGGTGGTCATCATGTAACTATTTCAGGCGAGGATATTTTAAAAAGATTTTCTTTTATCGACTTTGCTGTTAGAGGAGCTGGCGAAGGGGCTTTGGAAGGTATTCTTAAAGAAAAAGATTTGTCAGAACTTCCAGGTCTGATATATAGGACCAGAGAAAAGATAGTCTGTAACAACTGGAAATTTTCACCAAACGAGGAGTTATATAATATTCCTCAAAAAAACACTCTTTATAGTCGGAAATTCCCTTATTTAAAGAAGTCTTTTGTAATCGATAGTAATTATGGTTGTCTGTTTTCCTGTTCGTTTTGTTATCATAGTATATTCGATAAAAAATCAATTGTTTTCAGAGATCCTAAAAGATTAGTTGATGATATCCTTACAGCTCAAAAAAATGGTGCAAAAATGGTGTTTTTCTTTGATGACAACTTTATAATCCTAAAACAAAAGACATTGGAACTCCTTAATATATATAGGAAAAAGATCAGTATTCCATTTATTTGTATTGTTCATCCTACTTTACTCGACGAAGAGCTTATTAATGCTATGAAAGAAGCTGGATGTATAGGGATTGAGATGGGTGTACAGACAATGAATGAAGAGCTGAGAAAAAAATATCTTAAAAGATTCGAAAAAGACAAAGATATTATAAATACTATGAGGTTAGCTCAGAAATATAATATTCCTCTTAAAATAGACCATCTGTTTGGAATTCCAGATCAGACTGAAGAGGATCATATAAGAGCTTTTTTGATCTACAAAAAGTTTAATATTTCTCATGTGTCTACATTCTTTTTAATGTTGTATCCAAAACTTGAGATAAATAAAATCCTTCTTGAGAAAGGGATGATAGACAATAATACGCTTGTTGATATAGAAAAAGGTAATATCTCAAATTTTCATAAACATCCTGCAGTTGAAGTAGATCCGAATATTTTGAAACTGGAAGCTATGGCAGCACTTATTCCTATATTTCCATATAATTTTATTAAGTTGATACTGAAGAAAAGACTATATAGAATGATGCCAAATAGTTTACCATTCTGGTTTTTCAGATTTTTCATATACTTTCTGGAAGCAATTTTCTCTAAACAACATGTTATGTCAAGAAGGGAGATGTATATTTATTACAAGACCATGAAAGATTCTATTGTTTCAAAGATTAAAGAGTTTTTAAAAGGTGGTATTGTATGAGATCTCTAAAGGTGGCTTTTTATTCAGAGGTTTATGAATCACTTGCTTTTGAAAGATTCATGTCTATTCTTGATAAAAATAAGATTGAAAACAGACTTTTTTTCAATCCTTGTCTATTTAATGACTTTTATATAAACATACCAGGATTGTCAAAGTTTTTTTCAAGCGATATTGATACCTATATAGAAGAGATCAGAGCATATGACCCTGACTATCTTTGTATAACAATTTATACAGATTTTCTTTATCAGACTATGGACTTTTTAAAAAGACTAAAAAAAGCTGTGCCGAATATAAGAATTATAGCAGGTGGTCCACATGTAACGCTTGAAGGGAAACGCTTTGTAGAGGAAAATATTGTCATAGATTTTGGTGTAAGAGGAGCGGGAGAGATGGCTATAGATGGCCTTTTTTCCGGTAAATCACATGCTAAGATACATGGACTAATATATAGAGAAGAAAATCTGGTTTTTGAGAATGATTGGTCAGTTCTCCCTCATGAGGAATATGCTGATGTTCCTGAAAAGAAAGAACCATATTTGAGGGCAATGCCATATAGAAGACCCTATCTTATAACAACAACGGGTTTTGGATGTTATTTTTCCTGTTCTTTCTGTTATCACAGTGCAATGAGAAATATGGGAAAGAAATATGGAGTTGTTAGAAAGAGCATCACATTTTTAAAAAAAGAATTGTTAAAAGCTAAGAAAAATGGAGTGAAAAAGATAATGTTCTTTGATGAAGAATTCTTAGCTGATAAAGAATTTTCTAAAGAGTTTTTGCCTATGTATGCAAAAGATATAAAAATACCTTTCATGTGTATCTCTCATCCTTTCTATATAAACGAAGAAATAACAATTCTTTTAAAAAAGGCTAATTGTATTAATGTCGAACTTGGTACTCAGGTGATGGATGAACATATAAGAAAGACGCATCTTAATAGACACGAGAAGGACAAGGATGTGTTAAATGCTTTTACAATACTTGGAAAATATAAACTTCCTGTTACGATAAACCATATGTTTGGACTCCCCGAGGAGACAGAGGAGATTCACAGAAAATCACTTGAGATATATACAAAATATGGTATTAAAAGAATGCTTTTTTTCTATCTTACAGCGTATCCTTCAATTAGTATCAACAGGACTTTGCTTGAGAAAAAGATGATAGATGAGCAAAAACTGGAGGATGTAAGACTGGGTTCAGTTGATAACATGCATCTTCAGGGAAGTACATCAAAGGATAATATTTATAAGAGAATGGAGATATTTGGAGAATGGATACCGTTTTTGCCGGAAAAGCTTGCATTATCTCTTTTAAGGAAAAGGTTTTATCGATTTGTTCCTTTAAGCTCTATATTATCATACTCAGCGCATGTCCTATCTACCTTTTTATTCTCACCTGAATATTCAATTGAGCTACATATGAAAAGATATTTTTACTTTATAGGTAAGATACTGATTAAAAAGATCAAAAGGAAAATCAGTTGAAGATAGTATGTTTTTATGAAGCTTATGAATCGCTTGCTTTCGAACGGTTTTTTTCTATCTTTAAAAAATATTATATAGATCACGATCTTGTTATGGATAGAGGTATCTTCTCGGATTATTCAATAATAAATCCTTTTTTTTCTAAAAAAATTGATAGTTTAGTCAAAATGATATCTGATGATATCCTGAAAAAAGAGCCTACTCATGTAATGTTTTCTGTATTTACTGATAATCTGATAAAAATACAGAAAATAGCTGAATTGATTCGATCAAAAAATAAAAATATTCAAATAATAGCTGGCGGTCCTCATTCTACTACAATGTACAGAAAAATGCTTAATACTGGACTATTTGACATAGTTGTAAGAGGAGCGGGTGAGGATTTCATTCGATGTCTTTGTAATAACAGACCTCTAGATGGAAAGGGAGCGTGTTATATAAAAGAAAACAATATAGTAGAAAACGAGTTCTCTCTTGTTCCTGAAGAGGAGTTTGTAGATCTTAAAGAGGATAAGGACCTTTTTTTAAAAAATATGCCCTGGAACAGAGAGTATATTCACACAATATCAAGTTTTGGATGTTATTTTAAATGTAGTTATTGCTATCATAGTGTTTTTCAGAAACCTTGTAAGGTGATTAGAAAAAATATAGATGTTTTTATAGATCAACTTTTATCACTAAAAAAACAGGGGTTTAAAAAAGTTGTATTTCATGATGATCTATTTATTTCTGATAGGGATCATATAATAAGATTTTTAACAGAATATAAAAAAAAGATCGCACTTCCTTTTATGTGTATAGTATATCCTGCTTTTCTTGATAAGAAAATTTGTAGACTCTTAAAAGAAGCTGGTTGTGTCAATGTTGAGATAGGAAGTCAGGTTTTATCAGATAGACTTCGTAAAAAGTATCTTCAAAGGAGTGATAAAAGTAGTCAGGTAATAAATGCTATGAGGTTACTTCATAGATATAACTTATCATTTACTGTCGATCATATCTTTGGTATTCCGGAAGAGACACTAAAGATTCATGAAAGATCTATACTTGAATATATAAAGTACAGACCGTCCAGGATACATTTCTGTTATATGACTATATATCCTGCAAGCAAAATAAATAATATTCTTCTTGATAAAGGACTTATAGATCAGAAAAAGATCGATCTTTGCGAATCAGGAATCGTTGATAATGTAAATATGGGAGGAAGTGTTAAGGTCAATGAAGACCTTAAAAGACTTGAGATAATAGGGCATTTAGCTGGAATATTTTCTGAAAATCTTATAAGAAGACTTATCAGACATAGAGTTTATAGAATTCTTCCTTCCAAGTTAGCTCTTCTCAGCAAATATTTTTCTTATTCTATTATTGCTCTTATAAAGGGAAATGAGTTTAATATTGAGCTTCAGCTTAAGCGTTATTTATCATCACTTATGAAGATGTTAACCATGCTTTTGAAGTAAATCAAAATAGTTCTCAATAAATATTTATTTTTTGGTATTTTTAAAAATAATCTGAATAATCGACCTCGGGTCAGATAAAATTTTCTGTATGAATAAGATTGGATCTTATCAATTTCAGCAGGAGAAAGATCACCAACAATTAGTTTTGGATTGGAATTAAAATGATTGAAATCAATTGATGGAATTTTTTCCGGATTATTTATTTTTTTATAATATTTAGTTCCGGGAAGTGGAGTTAATTTAAAAAATCCAATAAAATCAGGGTCGAGTTTCATTGCAAATCTAAGATTTTCATAAGCATCGGATTGAGTTTCATCCGGAAAACCCGTTATGAAAAAGGCATAAGTTAAAAAACCCAGTTTTTTTGCAAAAAGATTTTTTCGTAAAATCTTTTCAAGTTGAGGAGTGTTTGAACGATAAAATTCTCTGGTTATATGATTACAAACATGTTGAACTCCAAAATCGAGTTTATATCCACCTGCCTTTTTTATTAAATATAGAAGTTTTTTATTGGCTTTATCTATTCTAAATCCCTGAAAGGAAATTGAAAATCTGAAATCTTTTTTTATTATTTCTTTAAATATAAGTAAAGCTCTTTTTTCCGGAATGTTAAAGGTATCATCCAGAAACTGTATTTCAGAGACTCCCAGTTTTTTTAGAAGATCTAATTCTTTTATAACATTTTCAACACTTCGAGTCCTGTATGGAAAAATTTTTCCGTCGGTATAGTTGTGGCACCACGGACACCTGTATGGACAACCACGAGATGTTATTATGCTTGCATAAGGAAGTTTTTTAACTAAAGTGTTTCTGGCAGGGAAGGTAGAATATTTTTTGATATTTATCATATTCCAGGCAGGAATTCCCCATTTATCAAGGTCTTTTAAGTAAGAGGTAGGAGGTGAAATATGTTTGGTTTTATCTTGTGATTTAAATGAGATACCGTCCATTAAGGTTGAGGTCTTTTTTGTCAGAAAATCCAATATATTGATTATCCTTTCTTCACCTTCACCGGAAACAACAAAATCGGCATTTTCAATAAACTCTTCAGGAGAGTAAAAGGTTCCTGTACCTCCAACTATTATTTTAGTGTTTTTGCGTATTTTTCTGGTGATTGCAGAAAATCTTTTAAACATATCTCTTTCTGTATAATTTATAGAAAATGCAACTATATCAGGGTTAAGTTTTTTTATTTTCGAAATAAATGATGACTCAGTATTTTTATACAACATACTATCAAAAATGAATATATCTGTTTCGGGATATTTTTCTTTTATTGGTGGTATAAGATAAAGAATTCCAAGTGGAGGAGTAAAAACCCCATATGGTATTTTTTCTAACAATCTTACAAATAATATCCTTTTCATCTTTTATCCTTTAAATGAGAAAAAAATTCTTGAACCAGATGTTTCCAGAAATATATTGTTTTTGGAAGTTTAAAAAAGGTCTTTATCATCTTAATTGGTCTATAATGAAATCTTCTGTAAGCAAATCTTTGAAATCTTACTAATTCCTTATTTGTCATTTCAGAAAGGTTAAGTCTAGGATCTTTATTATAATAATTAAGGTTTGTAGATGGTAATTCTGTTAAATCTGTAATCATATTTTCATACTCTGTTCCGGGGAAGGGAGTAAGTCTGAAAAAAGTCGTGTAAGTAGCATCTAATCTAATTGCAAACCTTAGATTTTTAAGAGCTTTTTTTCGTGTCTCACCAGGAAATCCAAATATAAAATGAGCGTTAGTTATAAAACCTGCTTTTTTTAAAAGTTCGTGTTTTTGTAATAATTCATTATTGGAGATATCTCTATTTATATATTTTGTTATCTGAGGGTCAATATGTTGAACACCAAACTCGACTTTGTAACATCCTGCATCTTTTAGAGCGTTTACCAATTCTTTACTTACATATTCGATTCGTATTCCCTGAAATGATATTGCAATATCCAGATCAAGTGTTGAAATAGCTTTTAAAAGTTTTATAGCACGATCCTCCGGTACGTTAAAGGTATCATCCAGAAAATGAAATTCTCTGACGCCATTTGAATAAAGAAACTTAATTTCCTTTATTACGTTTTTAATACTTCTTGTTCTGAACCTGCTTCTCATAAATGATGAGCAAAAAGGACAGTTGAAAGGACAACCTCTTGAGGTCATTATGGTAGCGTATGGCGATCTTTTAAGCATAGAGTTCATATTTGGAAGTTTTGAGAATCTTTTAAGATCTATCATATCCCAGGCAGGAATACCCCATTTATCAAGATCTTCCAAAACCGCGATCCTTTCAGTAAAGATTATTTTTCCATCGATCTTTTTTCCACAACCATCCATTAGTTTAATTGAATTATCATCTATATGAGAAAGAAGGTTTACAAGTCTTTTTTCCCCTTCGCCAAGGATAAAATAATCAAGTGACGATTTATTTGCGATCTCCATAGGACTACAGGTTATTCCAGGACCACCAGCTACTATTATTTTTTTCGGAAATTTTTGTTTTATTTCTTTTGTGATCTTTAAAAAAAGATCCTTTTCATAGTAATTAAAGGAAAAAAGAAGAATATCGGGATCAAAATAATCGAGCTCTCTTATAAGATTTTTAAGAGGTTGTTCCGGTAGTGCGGTATCAAATAGTCTTATTTTATATTCAGGAAAATATTCTTTTACAGGAGGAATAATATATAATAATCCCATTGGAGGAATAACGACATTATAAGGTATATCACCGTGAATCCTAATAAAAAAAAGTTTTTTTTCTTTTGATTCCATTATTAAATGTTACAACTCGTTCCTTTTTTATACAAGTCAATAAACTTGCGTTTTTTCAAGCTTTTTGAAAAAATGTTAATATGACCTCAGGAAAACTAATGTTTTTTTCTATAATGTTCGTGTTTTTATTTTGCATGTTTTTTATCTTTTTGTTTTATAACAATAATGGATGTCTTCCGTTTCATTATAGTATTGATAACTTTGTATTTTATAAAGTCGCTTTATCAATAAGAAATTTGGATTTTCCTACTCCTGAAAGTATAGGAGTTTCTCCGGTTTATCCTCTGCTGATAAGTATCTTTGATTTTTTTGTTAGAGCTAAATATTCTCTTATAATAACGGATATTATTTGTCTTTTAATCTTTCTTATTTTTTTTTATAAACTAATTGAATATAGATTTGGGAAGAATAGAGCTTTTATTTCTGTTTTGTTATGTGGTCTAAACCCATTCTTTTTAAGAGCTGTTTTTTCAGGTTATTCTGAGATGTTATCTTATTTGTTTCTTTGTGTTGGAGTATATCTTTTTATTCTTAATAGAGTAAAAAGATCTATCATTTTTTTTGTATTCTCCGTGCTTATAAGACCTGAATATCTTCTTATATTTCCGTTGCTTTTATTTAGAGGTGGTAATGAAAAGAAAAGAGCTGCCGCGATCTTTATTTTATTGTTGTTAATATTTAACACCTTTTTTGTAAATGTTTTTACAAGATCACATACCAACCCATTTTTAAGTAAATACGGTTATACCTTTTATAAACTAAAGGGTTATCTTGAAGCTAAAGATAAATCAAGTTATCTAAACAAAGCTTTTTTTGAAAGCAAAGAGGTATATTCAACAGAAAAGATCGAAGAGTTTAATTCAAAGATAAAAGATGAAAAAATAAAATATATTTTGCATTCTCCTTTGATCTATCTTATGAACGTTTTAGTGGTTATAAAGATATTTATAAAAAATTTCTGGTTCTTTTTGATTAGTCTACCGATTTTTTTATTTTTTTATAAAAAAACAATTCCAGGTATATATTATTTTATTTTAATCTCTCCTTTTATATTCATTTCCTCTCAGCCGTTACATCCTGAAAATATAAGATATTTTACTTATCTTATACCTGTTTTTTCTTTTTTTATAAGTTATATTTTAAATAAAAGGAGATTTATCTCACTTTTGATAATCATCATGATGTGCTTTATCTCTTTATCATATTTAAATTATTATATGTCTGATAGTCTGCACTTTAATCGAATAATAAGTTTTTTTAAAGAAAATTCTATCAAACAAAAGAATATTATGACAAATTCAAGCTGGGTTGCTTTTGAGACTGGAAACGAATGGTATATGCCACCACCATTTGCAGAAAATAAAAAAAAGTTTGATTATTATGTAAATGAAAATAAGATAGACTATCTTGTGTTTGATCCTGACTGGAAAAATCTTGATTATGATTTTTATAACAACAGATTTTTAAATCAATTAAAAAAGGATGGAAAATATTTTCCAATACTTTCTGAAAGAATATATGGTATAGATCATGAAATTAAATAAAGTGTTGTTTGTAAGACTACATGTGAAGACAAAGTTTGAGGTGTTCAGTCCTCCAATTGGTATTCTATATATTATCTACTATTTAAGAAAGAAAAGACCGGATATAAAGATTGAGCTATATGACATGGTTTTAAATGGTGTTCAGTAAAAGGATCTGATCTCATATATAAAAAAGTCCTCTCCTGATGTAGTCCTATTTTCTCTAACCTATCTTGAAAGAGATCTATTTTATGAAATCTTAAAAAAACTAAAAGAAGAGTTTAGAGATATTTTAACAGTTGCAGGTGGTCCAGGTATCTCATCTGCTCCTGTTGATTTCTTAAAAAGATCTGAGGTAGATTTTGTTGTACAGGCGGAAGGAGAAAAAAGAACGGTTCATCTTCTTGATGCTATTGAACGGAAAATAGAACCGGATATGTATGGTATAGGATTTAAAAGAAATGGAGATGTTTTTTTTCAGGAGGCTATAACCTTTATCGAGAATCTTGACGAACTTGAGATACCAGCTTGGGATATGACTGATCTTAAGAAATTTTCTTCGCTTCCTAATCTTAACTCCATGTTAAGAGGAAAAAAATATGCACAAATAATAACTTCAAGAGGATGTCCCTTTTCTTGTCCTTACTGTCAGAACTACTACCTGAATGGGTCTGTAAGACATAGAAAGAGAAGTGTTGGAAGTGTAATAAAAGAACTTAAATTTCTAAGGTCACTACAGGTAGATGAAGTTCATATAATGGATGATACTTTTAATCTACCTAAAGAAAGAGCGGTTGAACTACTTCATGCAATAATAAAAGAAGATCTTGGTCTTTATATGACATTTCAGGGAATCAGGATGGATAGTCTTGATGAGGAAATAATTAGATTGATGAAAAAAGCTGGCACCTATAAAATAGAGTTTGGGGTGCAACATGTAGATCCTGATATCGTGAAAAAAGCAGGGAGAACCTCTAAAGAATCTCTCAAAAAGATAAAAAAGAATATAAGAATAGCAGCAAAATATAATATACTTACATATGCTTATTTTATTTATGGATTTCCTGGTGAAAAAATGGATCAATCAATGAAAAATATTAAAGCTGCAATATATCTGTCAGCAGATATGGTTGCTTTTTTAAAACTTATACCTTTACCAAAAACCGAATATTTTGATATGCTTGAATCCCCTGAAAATATACCTTCTGTTGAATTTAATTTTTATAACGAATGTCCGGAACTTACTTTATCAGATTATGATGAAAAGGAGCTAAAAAGAATTCAGGTATATTCTTACAGGGCATATTATCTGAATAGATTTCGTTTTTTCAGGACGGTTTTCAGACTTCCCTGGACATCGTATTGGATAAAGATCATTTTTTTTAAATATATTAGAGATATATTAAATCTTTTTTTCAAAAGGAATGTTTAAACTATGAAAGATTTTTCGAGATCGTTGCTGGAAAAAGTCAAAGGCCCCTTTAAATATGAAAATATTTTCAGAAATATACTTGAAATAATCTCAAAAGGAACGGAATCTAAAGATATAGTACTTTTTGTTAAAGATTCTCAGGTGAGAGGAATGAGACCACTTACTGGTACTGATGAGTTTCTTGATATATCTATTCTTGAAAAATTGACTTTTGACGAACTTGAGGAGAAGAACGTATATTTTTTGGAATTTTCAGATGAAAATACAGGAGCTTTATTTTTTAAACACGGGATACCAGTTACTCTTGAACAGCTTCCAGATATAATATTATCTCTTATTCTTGTTTTAAATAACTTTATTATGTTTAGAGAGACAAGCTCAAAGATAACAAGGTTAAGTGCTTTGTACGAAATAGCAAGATTTACGGATATGCTGGTGAATCCATCTAACGCATTGTTTTCTCTGGTGAAAATCAGCAGATCAATAGTAGATTATGATTCCTGTGGACTTTATATTTTGGATGATCAGGGGTTACAACTTAGATATTTTCATGGTATAACACCAAATACCATTTACAGAAAAGACAGTAATATATACAAAGCTCTGATAGATGAAAAAAGACCGTTGCTTACTCATCACGAGAATATGAAATCCTTTATTGCTATTCCTTTGATAACGTCAGAAAAAGTTATCGGAGGACTGCTGATTGGTTCACTCAGATCATATAAATTCTCCAATGATGATCTTGTGGCGTTGTCTATAGTTTCTTCACAGTTATCATCTATGGATAATCTTTTTAATACTCTTATATCTGTTAAGACTCTTACAACAGATATTGTGGATTCTATAAAACAGGGAATCATAACCGTGAACTTCGAAAAGCAGATTAACCTTTACAATAAAAAAGCTCTTGATGAATTTCCTCAACTAAAAAAAGTATCTAAAAACACCAATATAAACAATGTTTTTTGTAAAGGACATGAACTTATAAGACTTATAAACGATACAATCGAAAGAGGTATAATATATGAGAATGAAAGAGTAGAGATAAACGCAAAATTCTATGAGATAAACTCTTTTGCTTTAAAAAACGAGTCGCAGTATATAGTTGGTGTAGTAGTGATATTTAGAGATATAACAGAAGTCGTGGAAATGGAGGACAGACTTAGGTTTAGAGATAAGATAATCACAATAGGTGAGCTTTCTGCAAGTATTGCCCATGAGATAAAGAATCCTCTGGCGGGTATAAAGATGGTAGCACAACTTTTAAAATCCGAATTATCCGAAGACGAGACCTCAAAAGAGGAGTATGTCCAGGTGATCTTAGGGGAAGTTGACAGGTTGGATAAACTTATTAATGAACTTAATGATTATGCTAAACCTCAGAGTCAGGTGATCGAATCCTTCTTTCTATCCCAAGTCATAAACTCGGTATTGTTTTTACTGCACAAGGATATACAAAAGCATGATATCGAGGTCAGAAGCGAATTATCATCACTTCTTCCAATGTTCAAAGGTGACAGGAATCAGTTTAAACAGGTTTTTCTGAATCTTTTCAGAAATTCAATCAACGCTTTAAAAGAGGCAAAGGATAGAAAGCGGGAGCTTGATATATCAATAACTTTTGATGAAGGTTTTAAGATAACAATAAAAGATAATGGTATAGGTATATCTGAGGAAAATATGAAGAAGATATTTAATATTTTCTTTACGACCTTTAAGGAAGGTTCTGGACTTGGACTGCCAATAGTGCAGAAAATAATAAAAAACCATAATGGAAACATAAAGATAGACAGTATAGAAGGTGAATATACGGTTTTTAAGATCGAGTTACCCGGGTCTGGCTGATCATTAAATTAAGCCAGCAGAGCTCAGCCTGACCCATACGTAAAACGAAGAAGCACGATACTTCGATACACCGATGTTTCGAAGGAGTTTTTAAGTCGGAGAATCGTATGGTCGAAGAGTCGAAAAGTCGAAAAATCGGAGGTTATTACATGAAAATAATAGTCATAGATGATGAAAAGACGCTCAGATGGGCTGCTGAAAAAGCTTTAAAAGCAAAGGGTTTTGATGTAATAAGTGCCGAAGATGGCAAAAAAGGACTGGAGCTTATAGAGAAAACAGATGATGTTTCTATTGTGATAAGTGATATAAAGATGCCGCATCTTTCAGGTCTCGAACTTTTAAAGATAGTAAAAGAGAAACGCCCGGAAATATTTGTCATAATGATCTCAGCTTTTGGTGATATGAAGACCACGATAGAAGCAATGAAATTGGGTGCTTACGATTTTCTTTTGAAACCTTTTGATATTGCAAAGATGATAGCTGTTGTGGAAAAAGCTCTAAGAGCCAGAGAAAACATGAAGAAGATCGAAAAAAGTAAAGGTACAAAACTTGAAAAGACTAGTATTATTGGAAGAAGTCCGGTGATGCAGGAAATATATAAGCTGATTGGGAAGATAGCTACAAGCGACGTAACTGTTCTTGTTACAGGAGAATCAGGAAGCGGGAAAGAGGTTATAGCTAGAGCGATTCATCATAACAGTCTTAGAGCATCTAAACCATTTATGGCTATTAACTGTACAGCACTTCAGGAAACTCTTATTGAATCAGAACTTTTTGGTCATGAAAAAGGTGCGTTTACCGGTGCATATACTCAGAAATTAGGAAAATTCGAACTTGCCAATGGCGGAACGGTATTTCTTGATGAGATAGGAGACATGTCGCCAGAACTTCAGGCAAAACTGCTAAGAGTAATGGAGGAAAGACGTTTTGTCAGAGTTGGAGGAACAAGGGAGACAAGTGTTGATATAAGGATAATAGCCGCTACCAACAGAAATCTTGAAAAAGCTATAATGGAAGGTAATTTTAGAGAGGATCTTTATCATAGGATAAAGGTGATAAATATTAAGCTTCCTCCTCTTAGATAACGAATGGAAGATATACCTTCTCTTGTTGAACATTTTCTTTCAATGAGATCAATGGATAATTCGGTCAAGTATAGAATAAGCGACGAAGCTCTTGATAAACTTCAGAAATATGAATGGCCAGGTAATGTAAGAGAATTGAAAAACGTAATTGAAAGTGCACTTGCAATATCTAGAGATAGTACAATATTTCCTGAACATGTTCTAGTTTCAAGAGTAAACCAAGGTAAACTTATGGCTGTTAAGGAAGAAGAACAGGATGCTGATCCATGGAAGATCCTCGAAAATTCCTTGGAGACAATTGTTCACGAAAGTCTTGACGATGAAATAATCGAGGCGGAGGAAGGCGAAGTTTATGCTCTGGTAATGGATAGAATAGAAGGAGTTTTTATAAAAAAAGTATATGATAAGTTGGGTAAAAATCAGCTCAAGACCGCCAAAGTTCTTGGAATTAATAGAAACACTCTGAGAAGTAAATTAGAAAAATATAACATTACGTAAAACGTGATAGAAAGAAAAGCAAAAAGATAAAAATCGCGGGGTTTGGAATTTGGTGTCTGGGGTTTGGGTTGGTTTTGATCTTCTCAAAATCCAAAATCCAGTTTTATCCCAAGTCCCGGTTATTAAGCCTGACTCGTCGTTTCACCGGTAACCGGTATTGTTATTTTGCGAAATCACTCTGTATATAGATGGATTGCCATTATAGGTGAGTTTAAAAAACCTGAATTTATCGTTAAAAAACAAGAAAAAACGAGTAAAAAGGGAATAAAATGTTTTATAAGTCTAAAACAAGCTGAAAATAGTTTTTGACTTTTCGAAAGTTAAATTTTAAAATTAATATCCCATCGGGGTGTGGCGCAGTTGGCTAGCGCGCCTGCCTTGGGAGCAGGAAGCCGGAGGTTCGAGTCCTCTCACCCCGACCAACGTAGAATTTTAAAAGTGTAAGTTTATGCGGGAGTAGCTCAATTGGTAGAGCATCAGCCTTCCAAGCTGAGGGTCGAGGGTTCGAGACCCTTCTCCCGCTCCATTATACAGTTAAAAGGTGCGCTTGTAGCTCAGTTGGATAGAGCATCGGATTTCTAATCAGAGGGTCACAGGTTCAAATCCTGTCAGGCGTACCATTTGACAGACCGCTAAGAGTTATGATAAAAGTGGTGAGAGTAGCTCAGTTGGCAGAGCACCGGATTGTGGTTCCGGTGGTCGCGGGTTCGACCCCCGTCTTTCACCCCATGTGAATGTACAGGTGTCAAGCGCTCGTGGCTCAATTGGATAGAGCAACGGACTTCGGATCCGTAGGTTGAAGGTTCGAGTCCTTCCGGGCGTGCCATCTGATTAAAAGATAGAAAAAAGTTATGGGCCGCTAGCTCATCAGGTAGAGCACCTGCCTTTTAAGCAGGGTGTGTCAGGTTCGAGTCCTGAGCGGCCTACCACTTTTTCCCTAAACATGGGCGAGTGGTGGAATTTGGCAGACACGCAGGACTTAGAATCCTGTGCTAACGCGTGCGAGTTCGAGTCTCGCCTCGCCCACCATGTTTAGATTCAATATAAAGAGCGGGAGTAGCTCAGGGGTAGAGCATCTGCTTGCCAAGCAGAGGGTCGTCGGTTCAAATCCGATTTCCCGCTCCATACTTATCCCA
>PKTG01000079.1 GCA_002869225.1 Candidatus Muiribacterium halophilum
CTTATAACTCCAATCGCTATGGAAAAAGAACTTAGATTCGCAATCAGAGAAGGCGGAAGAACTGTTGGTGCAGGTGTTGTAACTGAAATCAACGAATAAGCAATAGAAAGAAGGTAAGAAAATGCGTGAGAATATTATACTGGAATGTACAGAGTGTAAAAACAGAAATTACACTACTAAGAAAAACAAAAAGATACACGCAGAAAGAGTAGAGTACAAAAAGTACTGTCCTCACTGTAAAAAACACCAGATGCACAAAGAAACGAAGTAAATTATAAACATTGAGGTAGGGTAGTAGCTCTAACTGGCAGAGCGTCGGTCTCCAAAACCGAATGTTGGGGGTTCGAATCCCTCCTACCCTGCCACAATTTTATACGGGAGAAAAGATCCTATGACTAATATAAAAAAATTTTTGAACGAAGTTATGGCAGAACTTAAGAAGGTCAGTTGGCCTTCAAAAAAGCAGATAATGAGCTCCACGAATGTGGTTATCATCGTATCTCTTATTGCTGGAGTTTATATATTTGTAGCGGATATATTCTTTTCAAAACTGATTGAGTTTGTAATTAAATGACGCGAGGAAGTTATGACAGATAAACTATGGTATGTTATACACACTTATGCTGGGCAGGAAGATAAGGTTAAAACAAATCTTCTTCAGCGTATAGAGAAGATGAAGATGGATAATTATATATATGATATTATTATCCCTAAGAAAAAAGTTACTGAATATAAAAATAAGAAGAAGAAAGAAGTTGAAAAGAGAATTTATCCAGGTTATGTTATGGTCGAGATGATTCTTTCTGATGATTCTTGGTTTGTAGTTAGGAATACACCGGGGGTTACAGGTTTCATCGGTTTAGGAAATAAACCAACACCCCTTTCAGATAAAGAGGTACAGAACATCTTTGAACAGATAGGACACGGAACTAAGCAGAAAAAGATCGACTTTGAACTTAATGTTGGTCAGAAAGCTAAGATCACTGATGGTCCTTTCGAAGATTTTGTTGGAACTATAAGTGATATAAACACTGAAAAACAAGTTGTTAAAGTTAAACTTAAAATATTTGGTCGAGAAACTCTGGTTGAACTAGATTTCAGCCAGGTTGAGGAAGCATAAAGAAGGAGGCACACACGGATGGCTAAGAAAGTTATCGGAATGATAAAACTCCAGATACCTGCCGGAAAAGCAAATCCTGCGCCACCAATTGGACCTGCACTGGGACAGCATGGTGTTAACATCATGGAATTCTGTAAACAGTTCAATTCCAAGACGCAGAAAAAAGCTGGATCAATAATCCCAGTTGAGATCACTGTTTTTGCTGACAGAACTTTTAGTTTTATCATGAAAACACCTCCAGCATCAGATCTTCTGAAAAAAGCTGCAAAAGTTCAGAAGGGAGCTGGAAATCCACTTGCTGACAAAGTGGGAAAAGTAACAAGAAAACAGCTTGAGGAAATAGCTACCATTAAAATGGAAGACCTCAATGCAAACGATGTAGAAGCTGCAATGAAGATAGTTGCAGGAACTGCAAGAAGTATGGGAATCGAAGTAGTTTGACAAACCCGAAATAAACACTGTTTGGGAGAAGGAACGAACCTTCGCTAATACCAAAAGGAGGAAAAATGCCAAAGAAAAGAAGTAAAAGGTACAACGAAGCTGCAAAACTTGTGGATAGTGCAAATTATTATTCACCAGAAGAAGCAATTGAGCTTCTAAAGAAGATGCCTGCTACAAAATTTGACCAGTCAGTTGAATTTCATTGTGTTCTTGGACTAGATCCAAGAAAAGCAGATCAGCAGATCAGAGGAACTGTAATGCTTCCTCATGGTACTGGTAAGACTGTTAGAGTGCTTGCTTTTGTATCTGCAGACAAAGAAAATGAAGCTAAAGAAGCTGGTGCTGATATCATAGGTGATGAAGAACTCGCAACCAAGATAATTAAAGATGGTTATCTTGAGTTTGATGCTGTGATTGCATCTCCTGATATGATGAAAGTAGTTGGTAAACTCGGTAGAGTACTTGGTCCAAGAGGAATGATGCCTAGTCCGAAAAATGGAACGGTAACTCCTGATGTAGCTAAAGCTATAGCAGAGATCAAATCCGGTAGAGTTGAATATAGACTTGATAAAAGTGCTATAGTTCACACAATTATAGGAAAAGAAAATTTCTCTCAGGAACAGCTAGTTGATAACTTTAAGACTATGTTTTCAACAATACTTAAAGCTAAACCAGCTGCTGCTAAAGGTGTATATGTGAAAAGCCTTGCAGTAACTACTAGTATGAACCCGGGTGTTAAACTTGATGTTTCTGCTTGCAGAAAGTTATTAGATGGTGTAAAATAAGTTTCATTGAGACTGTCAAAGACAGTTGGAGACCTTAGGGTCTTAATAATTCCAACCTAGACAGGGTAAGTTAAGATTATATAATTACATTATATATAAGACTTCCCGTCAAAGTTGGCGGGAAGTCTTTTTTTATCCGCTGGATAAAAAAAGGGAAGCGTAAAGCGTAAAGCGTGATGCGTGATGTGTAAAACAGAAACAAGGTTCTTGATGAACAAAGTAAAAACAAGAAATAGGGATTAGGGTTAAAACTGGATTTTGGGAAGAATAAAACCGACCCAAACCCCAGATGCCAAAACCCGAACCCCAAGGTTTTGATAAAATAAAAATAAGGAGGTGAGAAAGTGCCAACCCCTACAAAGATTACGAAAGTAGAAGAATTACGAAAAAAGCTTGATAAAGCTGTATCGGTAGCGGTTACAGATTATAAGGGGCTTACGGTTGCTGAGATCACTGAGCTTAGAAAGAAATACAGAGAAAACGATGTTGAATACATGGTTGTTAAAAACACTCTTATTTCTAAAGCTATTGAAGGAATTGAATTTCCAGAGATGGACAGTGCTCTTAAAGGACCTACAGCTCTTGCGATCTCTTATGAAGATCCAATCGCGCCTGTAAAAGTAACATCAAAATTTATCGATGATCTTCCAAAGAACAGAAAGCTTTTGACAATAAAAGCTGGTGTCCTTGAAGGAAGAATCATTAATGAAGCGGAAATCAAAGCTCTTGCTGATATGCCTTCAAGAGAAGAACTTATCACAAGACTTGTAAGAGCATTTAACAGCCCACTACAGGGATTTGTAAATGTTTGTGCTGGTCCGCTTAAAAACTTTGCGCAGGTTGTTAATGCGATCAAAGAAAAAAAAGAAAACGAAGCTTAAAAAATTAAAAAAAGAAAATATTTATTAAAGGAGAATTTTTAAAATGACACATGAAGAAATCTTGAACGAAATTGAAAAAATGAGCGTGCTTGACCTTGTTGAGCTTGTAAAAGCTGCTGAAGACAAATTTGGAGTATCTGCTTCTGCACCTGTAGCTATGGCTGCAATGCCAATGGCTGGTGGAGCTGCTGAAGAAGAAAAGACTGAGTTTGATGTAGTTCTTGCAGGATTTGATGCTGCTAAGAAACTTCAGGTAATCAAGACTCTAAGAGAAATAACTGGTCTTGGAATTAAAGAAGCAAAAGCTGCTGTTGATGAAGCTCCTAAAGCTATCAAAGAATCTGTTACTAAAGAAGAAGCTGAAGAAACTAAAGCAAAACTTGAAGCTGCAGGCGGAAAAGTAGAACTTAAGTAATCTTTGGGTTATAGAAACTTTCTCAAAAGGCTACCTTTTTAATAAGGTGGCCTTTTTTGGTTACTGGTACGAAATAACTTTGACATTAAGCGTGTCCATTGATATAATTTTCTAACTTCAGCCGTGTATGGCTGAGAAATATATATATATCTTCTTTTGGAAAGGGGAATCTAATGCCTAAGTTCAGAGAGTTGGCAGAACGGTCCAAAATCAATTTCGGTTCGAGAGAGCAGGTGCTTGATATTTATGATCTTATCAAAGCTCAGACAAGCTCCTACAAATGGTTTCTACAGCCGGAACTATCACATGAGGAAAGGAGGAGAAGAGGGTTACACGAAGTATTTCTTGAAATATTTCCGATAAAAGATTTCTCAGGAAATCTTATGCTGGAATACAAGGGTTACAATCTCGGTCTTGCAAGATGTAAGAAATGTCCGGGTCTTGAAACAGGCGAAGAATGTCGTTTCGAGAATTGTACTTATGATGAGAAAAAATGTGATATTGCTATAGTTGGCGATGTTCCATTTAGAATCAAACACTCCGAGCAGGTCTCGAAGAAAAAATCGCTTACATATTCACTTAGACTGGAACTTATCGTAGAACTTATCAATAAGTCGACAGGTGAGATAAAAAGGCAGACACTTTACCTATGTGATCTTCCTATAATGACAAAAAGAGGTACATTTATATATAACGGTACCGAAAGAGTTATTGTATCTCAGCTACACAGATCACCAGGTGGTTACTTTGAATATGATAAGACGAAAAAATCATATACTGCGAAAGTAATACCATATAGAGGAGCATGGCTTGAATTTGAACTTGATGTTATTAAGGATCTTATTCATGTAAGATTAGACAGAAAGAGAAAGATACCTGTCACAACATTTTTAAAAGCTCTTGGTTATAATGAAGAAAAAATTAAAGAACTTTTTGCAGAACATCATTATATTATTAAGACGCTTGAAATAGATAAAGCGGAAAATTATAGAGAAGCTCTTAAAGAGATCTTCCATAAATTAAGACCGGGAGAACCTTTTGCAGCTGAAAACGCGATTCAGCTACTTAGAAATCTCTATTTTGACAGAAAAAGATACGACATGAGTTATGTTGGAAGATACAAACTCAATAGAAAGATCAGACTTAGAGATAGGATCATCAAGAAAGAACTTGCTGAGACTATTAAAGATGAAAAAGGTAAAGTTATCATCAAAGAAGGAACAAAAGTCGATCTTGAAACAGCACAGATACTTGAAGAGATGAATCTAGATACTATCAAGGTCAGAAATAATGATGGTGATATTATATCAACTATCATTGAAAAAGATATTGAGAAGATCTATCTTACCGATAACGTGTTCTTTGCTGAAGATATCATGGAAGGAAAATCCAAGAAACTCTTCAAAAAAGGTACTCCAATAACTGAAAAAGCTTTGGAGACTCTTGAAGCTAGAAAGATCGAAAAAGTCAATATCTATAGAAATAATGTTCTTTATCCTGAAAAATCTCTTGTTGAGATAAGACATGCTCTTATGGATATAGATCAGAACGTTATTGAATATGCGATCGAAGTACAGAAATATCTACTTGGTAGAAGAACTGTAAAAGAATATACTTTCAAGTATGAAGATCAGAAGATCAAGATAGAAAAAGATCAGGAGATCACAATCGGTCTTGCTGAAGCTATCATCAATTCAGATTTTCCATATGTTGAAGTATCAAAAGGTAGAATACTTACCGAAACAGATATTATCGCTATGGTAAGATACCTTATCGACCTTTCAGGTGGTGTTGGTCATCTTGATGATATTGACCATCTTGGAAACAGAAGAGTAAGAAGAGTTGGCGAGATGCTTCAGAACCAATTCAGAATAAGTCTTACTAAGATGGAAAGAGAGATCAAAGAGAAGATGACTCTCCAGGATAATCAGGGAGTTACAGCACAAAATTTTATCAACAACAGACCTATAAAAGCTATGCTTGATGATTATTTTGGAACTTCTCAGCTTTCTCAGTTCATGGATCAGACTAATCCTATTGCAGAACTTACTCATAAGAGAAGAATCTCAGCTTTAGGACCAGGTGGTGTGAAAAGAGAAAGAGCTGGATATGAAGTCAGAGACGTGCATCCAACTCATTTTGGAAAACTCTGTCCTATTGAAACGCCTGAAGGTCCAAATGCGGGTCTTATCGCATCACTTGCGGTATATACAAGGATCAATAAATTTGGTTTCCTTGAGACTCCATATAGAACCTTTAAAAAAGGTAAAGTCACAAAAGATCTAATATATATGGACGCTTATGAAGAAGATGATTTCATAATCGTTCCTCCAGATGTTGATGTCAAAAAAGACGGAACATTTGAAAAAGAACTTGTTCCTGTTAAATATCTATCTGAAATGGGGCATGAGTTTGGAATAATGGAAGCGAAAGACGTTGATTATTTCATGGTATCACCTATGCAGATGATAAGTGTAGCTGCATCGCTTATTCCGTTTCTTGAGCATGATGATGCAAACCGTGCACTTATGGGAACAAACATGCAGAGACAGGCTGTACCTCTACTAAATACTGAACTTCCAATAGTTGGAACTGGTATCGAAAGAAGAGTTGCACTTGACTCAGGTACTGGAATTGTCGCAGATTATGATTGTATTGTTGAAAAAGTAGCTGCTGATTATATTCAGACCAGAAGACTTGATAAAACTGAGACTGTTGATCTTAACTTAAAGACAGCTGGAAGAATCCTTAGAAACAGAAAAGTAGCTGATGATGTAAAAGTAGGTAAGAAAGTCATAGTCAATAAAGATGAACTTCTTACCCAGTCAGTTATAGATAAGATGAAAAAGGAAAAAGTGGGCAAGATAGTTGTTTATCTTTATAAACGATATCATGTCAATAAATTCCAGAGATCAAATCAGAGTACTTGTATAAATCAGAGACCAATAGTTCGTGAAGGTGCTAAGATCGAAAAAGGTGAACCTTTAGCTGATGGTGCTGCTACTTCAAATTCCGAAGTTGCTCTCGGTAGAAACGTAACAGTTGCGTTTATGCCTTGGGAAGGTTATAACTTCGAGGATGCGATCATACTTTCTCAGAGACTGGTAAAAGACGACGTCTATACATCAATGCATGTAGAGCAGTATGATGTTGAGACAAGAGACACAAAACTAGGTGCTGAGGAAATAACAAAAGATATTCCAAATATCAGTAATGAAGCTATTAGAAATCTTGATGACAATGGTATTATCAGAGTTGGTGCTAAAGTCAAAGCTGGTGATGTCTATGTTGGTAAAGTAACTCCTAAAGGAGAGACTGACCTTACAGTAGAAGATAAACTTCTAAGAGCGATATTTGGTGAAAAAGCTAGAGATGTAAGAAATACATCCGCTACTATTCCTAATGGAGAATCAGGAACAGTTATAGATGTTAACGTTTTCTCAAGAGAGAACAAGGATGAACTACCTCATGATATTAATACTCTGGTAAGTGTTTATATAGCACAGAAGAGAAAGATACTCGTTGGTGATAAGATGGCAGGAAGACATGGTAACAAAGGGGTTATCTCAAACATACTTCCTGAACAGGATATGCCATATCTTGAAGATGGTACACCAATAGATATTATTCTTAATCCTCTTGGAGTTCCATCAAGAATGAACCTCGGACAGGTTCTTGAAGCTTATCTTGGATATATTGGATTCGTCTTCAATACTTATATGGAAACTCCAGTATTCGATGGAATAAAAGAAAAAGAACTATTTAAACTTCTTGTTATTGCTAACCTTGTTAGATTTAGAAAAGTTGGAATACATAACAAAAACGGAAAAGTATTTTCAAATCTAGTTATTGATACTATTCCAGATGAGGAAAGAAAAGAAATAATCAAGATAGCCATTGATAAAGATGTTTATGCTGCATTTGCATATGTTTGTAAAAAATATAATGCAAGGGTTATGTCACCTAAGAGCAGTATAATAATAGCTTCTCTTAATTCAACTAAAGAAGCTGACATCTCTAAAGCTGTAAAGTCAGGTAAATTAGATAAGATATTCAAGATGGTCTCATCTGAATATTTTATGGAAGAATCATTTGTACCTGCTTATCAGATAACAAGAAATGGTGGAAAGATAGAAAAGAAAGAGATCAAAGACTTTGATAACGATTTCTTCTTCGATGATGAATCTAAAGAATTATTTGCGAAACTTAAAGAGGCAGAACTCTTTGATTTTGAGATCGGAAAACAGTGGATCTATGATGGCAGAAATGGAAGAAAATTCGAAAATCCTGTCATGATAGGAAACATCTACATGCTTAAACTTGCGCATCTTGTTGATGACAAGATCCATGCAAGAGCAACAGGTCCTTATTCACTTGTAACTCAGCAGCCACTTGGTGGTAAAGCTCAGTTTGGTGGACAGAGATTTGGGGAAATGGAAGTTTGGGCTCTTGAAGCTTATGGTGCTGCACATGTATTGCAGGAAATGCTGACTGTCAAGTCAGATGATGTTGAAGGTAGAGTACAGGTATATGAGACAATAATAAAAGGTGGAAACACTATTACTGCATCCGTACCTGAATCCTTCAAAGTACTTGTATCAGAACTTCAGTCTCTTTGTCTTAAAGTTGAACTCATTAAGGATGATGAGATCAAACAGGTACAAAACACGACTGATAACGATAAGGCAGAAGAAGCTTCAACTATAGCCTGAATTTAAAGGAGATTTATTTATATGTGGGATATTGAAAAATTTAACGCGATAAAGATAAGTATTGCATCACATGATGATATTAAAAGATGGTCATATGGAGAGGTAAAGAATCCTGAGACTATTAACTACAGAACTCATAAACCTGAAAGGGATGGACTTTTCTGTGAAAAGATATTTGGTCCTACAAAAGATTATGCATGTTCATGTGGAAAATACAAAAGTATTAGATATAAAGGTATCATCTGTGAAAGATGTAGCGTTGAGATAACCCGTTCGAGAGTAAGAAGAGAAAGAATGGGACATATCGAATTAGCTGCACCAGCGGCTCATATATGGTTTTCAAAAGGTACTCCAAATTTTATGGCGACTCTTCTTGATATTTCGCCAAGAGATCTTGAAAAAGTGCTTTATTTTAACTCATATGTAGTCCTTTACCCAGGTAAATTACCACTTGCTAAGAAACAGCTTCTTACTGAGACTGAATACAGAGAATATCACGATAAATATAAAGATATTTTCAGAGCAGGAATGTGTGCTGAAGCAATAAGAGAACTTCTATCTGAAATAAACATAGATTCTCTTATAGCTGAGCTTCAGAACAAACTCTCTACTGAGACCGGAACAAAGAAAAAGAATATACTTAAAAGACTTGAGATCTCTAAGATGTTCAAAGAATCCGGAAATAGACCTGATTGGATGATAGTGGATATGATCCCTGTTATCCCACCTGATCTAAGACCAATGGTACAGCTTGATGGTGGTAGATTTGCTACATCAGATCTTAACGATCTTTATAGAAGAGTTATAAATAGAAACAACAGACTTAAAAAGCTACTTGCAATAGATGCTCCTGATATCATAATCAAGAATGAAAAAAGAATGCTTCAGGAAGCTGTAAACGCTCTTATCGATAACGGAAGACATGGTAAAGCTATTGTATCTTCAGGTAAGAGACCTCTAAGATCACTTAATGATATGCTTAAAGGTAAACAGGGACGATTCAGACAGAATCTTCTAGGAAAACGTGTTGATTATTCCGGAAGATCAGTTATAGTTGTTGGTCCAAACCTAAAGCTTCATCAGTGTGGACTTCCAAAGGATATGGCTCTTGAGCTTTTCAAACCTTTCATCATGCATAAACTAGTTGCAAAGGGAAAAGCTTTTAATATCAAATCCGCAAAGAAGATAATAGAGAAAAAATCAGATGAGGTATGGGATATTCTTGAAGAAGTTATCGAGAACCATCCAGTACTTTTAAACCGTGCACCAACTCTACATAGACTTGGTATTCAGGCATTCCAGCCTGTTCTTGTAGATGGTAAAGCGATAAGAATACATCCACTTGTTTGTGCAGCATTTAACGCTGACTTTGATGGTGACCAGATGGCTGTTCATGTACCTCTTTTAATTGAGGCTCAGGCAGAAGCTAAGATGCTTATGCTTGCATCGGGAAACATTTTCAAACCTTCAAGTGGTAAACCAATCACAACTACTTCACATGATATGACAATAGGTATCTATTATCTTACATGGGAAGTTGAATCAAAAGAGTTTGTTGAAATTAAAGCCACAAAAGATGAGTCTGTCGCAGAAAAACTTCGAACAAGTCTAAACCCATGTAAGACTTTCCAGGCTATAATTGATCCTAAGACTGGTGATGAGATCGTTGATTCTTATGAGAATATTACTTCAGAAGTGATTGATAAGATCGAAAAGCTTAAATTAAAAGAGCTTAAGATAATCAAATACAGAGTATTCTCAAATCCGGAAGAAGCAATATTTGCTTATGAGACCGGAAAAGTAGATCTTAATACAAAGGTTTTCCTTAAAAATGAAAGTGATTTTATTGAGACTACCACCGGCAGGATCATATTCAATCAGATTCTTCCAGAAGAACTTAGATTTATAAACAGACAGGTTAACAAAGGCGTTCTTTCAAAAATAATAACAGATGCTTATGAAAAATGTGGTCAGACAGAGACCGCACAGCTTCTTGATAGACTTAAAGAACTTGGATTTAAATTTGCTACAAAATCTGGTGTCTCAATATCGATAAATGAACTGCTTGTACCACCTAGAAAGAAAGATGTTCTTGCAAAAGCTACTGAAAGAACTGAAGAACTTAACAAAAGGTATATGGCTGGTCAGATAACTTATGATGAAAAGAGACAGGGAACAATAGATATTTGGATGGCTGCCGATCAGGAACTAATGGATGATATGCAGACAAACTTCTCCAGAGAAATGGATGAAGGTAATTTCAACTCTATCTATATGATGGCGATCTCCGGAGCGAGAGGTTCGTTTGGACAGATGAAACAGCTTGCAGCGATGAGGGGACTTATGTCAAATCCGAAAGGTGAGATCATGGATTTCCCAATCAAATCAAGTTTTAGAGAAGGTCTTAGCGTAACCGAATACTTTATCTCAACTTATGGTGCGAGAAAAGGTATTGTTGATACAGCACTAAGAACCGCTGACTCAGGTTATCTTACAAGAAAACTGGTTGATGTTGCACAGGAAGTTGTTGTAAAAGAACAGGATTGTGGAACTAGTAAAGGTATTCTTGTTGCTCCACTAAGAAAGAAAAGAAAAGCCGATAACCTACTTGTTGATGAAATAATGACTCCACTTTCAGAAAGAATCGAAGGTAGAACACTTGCTCAGGATATTATTCATCCAATAAGCAAAGAAGTATTATTTAAAGCTAACAGCCTAATAGATAAAAAGATCGCAAGATCAATTGAAAAGATCGATGCAGAGATGCCTGTAGATGAAAACATTTTAGGTCTATCTACTGCAGAACTTGTTATCGACATGAAAAACAACAAGATAATAATAGCTCCTGATAAGATCGTAAACGAGTATATGCTTGAAAAACTAAAAGAAGCTAAAGTCGAAGAAATCAAGATGAAACCTCCAGTATTTATTAGATCAGCTATTACTTGTGAGACTGAAAAAGGTGTTTGTGCACTTTGTTATGGTAAAGACCTTTCGGTCAACAAGATGGTATCTGTTGGTGAAGCAGTAGGAACAGTTGCTGCACAGTCAATTGGTGAACCTGGAACTCAGCTTACAATGAGAACTTTCCATACCGGTGGTGTTGCGGTTGCTCAGAGGGTTGTTGTAAAAGCTAAAAACGAAGGTGAAGTCAATTTTGATCATCTTGTATGGACTAGAAAAATGGATTCAAGCAGACAGATCGCAGTTGAAGCTGGAGCAGGTGGAGAAGAAGAAGTTGGAGTAGCTGAAGATGTTAGAAAGATCGCTCTTCAGGGTTATCTGACTATTATTACTTCTGATAACAAAGCTCATAAATACTTCCTTCCAGCTGGATCTACTCTAAAAATAGATGATGGAGATAAAGTATCAATGGGTGATGTACTTGTTGAATACGATCCAAGTCAGCTATTTGCTTCAATATCAGGTAAAGTCAAATTTGAATATCTTCTGGTTAAAGACAACATCGTTGTCTCTGAAAAAGGAAGACTTATCCTTAAGAACGATGATCAGAAAGAAGTATATTTCATCAATCTTTGTTCCTTCCTTTCAGTCTCAGATGGCGACGAAGTCAAAGCAGGCGATGTTATTGCTGAAACAGTAGCAGAACAGAGAGCTGCGATATCAGGAATAGATGGAATAGTTGATTTTGAAGATATTAAAGTGAAAAACAAAAGAGTTATTTCAAGTGGCGGAATTATCTTTACTTCTCCATTGACTGGAAATCAGGTAGTAGATTATTCAGTACCGAAGAACGTAAAAGAGTTCACGACTGCAACTACAGTTAGAAACGGTTCTGAACTAAAAGTTATTAACGGTGCAAGAATAAAACACGGTGATGAACTTCTTCAGGTTGTCTCTGAGATAGAAGGAGATATCAAATATAAGAAGGGCGGATCCACTATTACTGTTAAGAGAGATACTAAGAGAGAATACCATATCTCCAAAGATATGCCTCTTGAATTTGATGAAAAGAAAAAAGAAGTTGGTTTTGTATCAGATGTTGAAGGTAAGGTTACAATCGCACCTACCAAGACAACAAGTTCAAAATTTGCTGACAATGTAAGAAGAATACTTATCACAAGAGAAGAAGAACATGAGATCCCAAGATTTATCAAGTTCCCAATTGATAAAGTGCTTATTAAACCTGGTGATGATGTAGAAAAAGGTCAGAAAGTCACAAAACCAATAAGACTTACTCCAACTATCGAAGGAATAATAGAACTTTCTAAAGATAACAAGTTTAACGTTATCAGAGTTAAGAACATCAAATCTATGAAACTTAATAAGAAGTCTATTCTTTCAGAAAAGATAGCAGGAAAAGAAGTTTATGAAGATATTTATGATATCCATGGAAATCTACTTCTTCAAAAAGGTCAGAGAATCACTGAAGACTTCCTTAAAAACGAACTTATCGTTGCAACTGAAGAAGGTATAGTTGAAGTTGATGAATTTAAAGAAGTCAATATAAGAGAGAAAAAAGGTCTTGAGTTTATTCAGGGCAAACCTCTTCAAGTTAAAGTGATATTTGACAAAAAAGAAGTTGCAAGAAAAGGTGATATCATAGAAGGTAAAGTATTTGAGACTATTAAAGAAAATGCTTCCAAGATAAAGAAAGTGAAAATAAGCGTTCCTTCAATTAGGATCAAATCAGAGATCACTCTTCCTGTTTCCAAAAAAGAACAGTTTAAAAACAGAATCGTTAAAAGAGTACTGATTGACGATGTCATCAATCATAAGACTGGTGAATGTATTGCTGAAAAAGGAAGCAAGATCAGTGGTGATATAGCTTCAAGAATCGAAAAAGAAAAGCTGAACATCAAGACTATCAAATTCCTTGAAGAAAGAGAATACGATATACCGTTTGGTGCACAGCCAAAAATAAAATCAGGAACCAAGACTAAGATAGGTCAGGAACTAATAATGCCTACACATCTTAAATCACTTGTGATAGTAAGTGAAGAAGAGTACCATTATGTTCCTGAAAATGTTCCTGTAATAGTATCAGAAGCTCAGGATGTAGATCCTGATACAGATCTAATTGATCCACTTCAGCCAAAGATCTCTGGTATTGAAGGTAAAGTAAATTATATTACCGAATATGATCAGGAATCAGGGCTTGAGCTTGTTAAAAAGATCTCAGTATTTGCTGGTAAAGAATTTGTAGTTCCTTACGGATTTGATCTTGTGGTCAACAAGGATGAAGAGGTAAACGCTGGAGATCCTATAACAAATAAGATTGCTTATGAATCAATGAAAGAGAAAGAAGAAGAAGTTGTTATCGTAAGTGTCGAAAAACTTGAAAAGAAATATAAGATCTCTGAAGATATGGATGTAAAAGTTAAAAACGGCGACTCTGTTGAAGTTGGAACAGTACTAGCTGTCCTTATAAACAATAAGATCAAACTTGATGAAAAGGTCAAAGAAAAAGTGATACTTGATTCACATAATATCTATGTGACTAATAATCATCCTATGTTTGAAGGAACTGAAAAGATCAAGAGTAATGGAAAAGCTCTTAAGAAAGATAAAGATTATACTATTAACTATCAGAAAGGTGAAGTTAAATTCCTTAAAGAAGTTGAAGAAAATAAGACCTTTATTGAGTATGAATATGAAAGAGAATCAGTTGTAAGACTTATTCACTCATATACTAAGAAAGGTAAGAAGAGAAACGTTATTGAAATGATCAGAGTTCAGTCTGGTGAGACTCATCAGATATTTGAAGGTGCAACTCTAAATGTTGAAAGTAATGTTATCAACCTTAGAAGTAAATCTTCAATAACTCACAGGGTCAAGAACAAAATAGCTATGACTGATCTTACCGACTCAAAAGGTAAAGTTGTAGTCAAGATGTTTACTAAGATCGATAAAGCTTTAGCTGAAAAGATCAATAAAAACAGAAATGATTTCAAGGAAGCTAATTTTAAAGTATCGGACAGTGTAAAAGAAGGAACAATACTTGCTAGATTTGAAAAATCATCCAAGAAAACTGTCGATATTGTACAGGGTCTTCCAAGAGTTACAGAAGTATTTGAAGTAAGGAAACCAAAGAAAGAAGCTGTACTGGTTAACGAACCTGGTATAGTAAGGTCTTCGGGTGCTAACTTCTACATCGAGACTGTAAATGGTGATAAAAAACAGACTAAAGCACAGATTGGTTCAGCTGTAACTATACTTTCAGATGGAGAGATCGTTGAGACTGGTGATTTCATAACAGAAGGAAACGTCTCACCTAAGAAAATGCTTAAAGTTGCTGGACTTGTTGCGGTACAGAAGTATCTTGTAAATGAAGTTCTTACTATCTATAAAGACCAGGGTGTTACAATCAACGATAAACATATCGAAATAATTGTCTCTCAGATGTCCAAAAAAGTTAAGATAAAGAACTCAGGAGACACTAGATTTATCGCTGGCGAGCTTGTAACTATTGATGAGTTTAACGAGGAAAATGCTATAGTTCTAAAACGTGGTGGAAATGAAGCGACTGGAACAAGAGTGATACAGGGTATAACTAAAGCTGCACTTACTACTGACTCATTCTTCTCAGCTGCATCATTCCAGGAAACTACCAGAGTTCTTACAAAAGCTGCTGTCGAGGGTAAGGTTGATAGACTTCAGGGTCTTAAAGAAAATCTTATCATTGGTAGACTTATTCCTTGCGGAACAGGTCTTAGAAAATTCAGTGATGTTGCGGTCAAACACGAAGATGATATTAGACGTGAAGAAGAGGCTAAAGCAAGAGCTGAAGAAGCACAGCAGGAACTCACAATGGAAGAAGAAAGCTAATTTAAATCTTCATAAAACTAAGAGGAGCTCAAACGGGCTCCTCTTTTTTTATTCAGAATTTATAGTGAAAAGTTAGAAGCATGAGAGATAAAAACCGTGGGGGTTGGAATTTGGTGTTTGGGTTGGTTTTGATCTTCCCAAAATCCAAAATCCAAAATCCAGCTTTTTTACAAAAATAAAAAAAAAGAGTAAAATTAAATCATGGAAAAATTTATTGTTGGTTTTTTTATGGGAATAATCGGAATGGGTTATTTTGCTATTGGAAAGAAAAGAGCTAATTTTGTCTTTCTTATTTCAGGTATTCTTATGATGGTAATCCCTTATTTTGTCTCTAACTGGTTAAGTCTTTCCGCGATATTTTTACTTACACTCATAGCACCATTTTTCTTTTAGTATTAAAACCCAAAATAATCCTTTAATATCTTTAAACTGAAGATATAATCAAAAAGATGTTCTTTGGCATCGGCTGGAATAATAAAGAAGATAAACATTACTAAGAATATCATTACAATAAAAGCCATTAAATATCTTGTGTTCTTTAGGCGGTCATCTTTTTTAGAGAATACACTGATATCTTTTTTTGATAGTAAATCCTTTAATGAATAAAGATCAATCTGAAAAGTCGATAATCTTATCTTTTTATCATTCTTTGGAAAAATCTCGCAATAACTCAAAAGTGGCTTCCCTCGCCTTGATACAGTATAAAAGAAAAGTATCTTATCTATTTCATCATATTTTAAATCCACTTTAATATCAGATATGTACCTGATAGCCGGTATAGAAATCTTATCATCTGAGATCTTAATAAAAAGACTTTCAGGGAAATCTTTTTGATTATTTTTGTATCTTAGATATAAATATATTACAAAAAAAGGTATCCATAAAATTCCTTCTCTTAAAAAACTAATATGTTAACCTAAAAAGATATATGTTAGATAACATGGAACTGAGGCTATGATAAGGTATAAGAGGTTTCTTTTCCAAGACATTTCAATAGCGAGCTTGAATATTCCTAAACGCTGGTTATTGTTCTCCATAGATAAATTTTAACATAAACTAAATCTTAAATCTCGACAAAACCTTAAAACTTGAATATAATCTATACTATGGCATTTTCAAATATGATTGATAAGATTATGGATTCAAGTGGAATTGGTGGAGTGGAAGCTTGTGGCAAGATTCTTGAAATAGCAAAAAAAACCACAAAAATAAAGGATAATGCTGGAGCTGAGACAGAGTTCACCATAGGTAAGAACTACTTTGATAATGAAGATTATAACGCGGCTTTTGGTCATTTCAGAAAATCAATACAAATGAATTCATCCTATACTAGAAGTTATGTCTATATAGCAAGAGTATATGTTCAGAAAAATCTACTAAGTGAAGCAAGAAAATTTCTCGAAAAACTACTTATTTATCATCAGTCATATTCTCTATATACAGAACTTGCAAATGTTTATCTAAAATCTGGTATGGGAATAAAGATAGTGGAGTTATGGAAGGGTTATATTCAGAAAAATCCTAAATCTGAAAAAGGTTATCTTAACCTTGGAAACTATTATTCTCAAAATGGACAGAATGCAAAAGCTATAGAGTTTTTTGAAAAAGTACTTCAGATAAAAAAGGATTCTCTTTCAATAAAAGAGGAGATCGCTGATATATACCTGCAAAGTGATAATGTTGATCTTGCAGAAAAGATACTTTTTGATGTTTTTTCAAAATCCGAAAACTTTGGTATCAGGGCTGAGCAGGGTCAGAAACTTATAGCAATATACCTTGAATCCGGAAGAGCTGAAAAAGCACTTGAGATAGCTTCGGATATCAAAGGATATACAAGAAGTGAAGAGATGATGATACTTTTATCCGATGCTTATATTGCTAATCTGAAATTTGAGGAAGCAGAAAAGATACTCGAACATATTAAAAAGGTAAATCCGATCAACTATGAAGTGTTTTTCCGTTTTGCTTTCATGGCTGCAGTAAAAGAGGATTTCGAAGGTCTTAAGACTTATCTTAGATTAATAGTCAAGTTTGTTGACAGCAAAGTCATACTAGCATATCTAAAAGATTTTGAAGCATTGGGTCTTAAAGAAGTCAAATTGAAAGCTGCTGAATTTTATTAGACCAGGTCTAAGTTATCATTGGAAAGTCTGAGTGATCTCTTTATTGCTTATGACAAGAAGATGAAAGATGACGAGGAAGATGATAAAAAGGCGGAGCAGGAAAAGAACACAAAATCTCAGGATGAGTCACAGATACCAGCAGAATTTCTTAAAGTACTTGAGGAGATGAACAATATATTTGAAAACAAAGTCAATAAGCAGCAGGCAATTATTGACAGAATAGGTAAGATGATACTTCTTGCAAATCAGAAGAATATGAAAGAAGTCGATAAGATAATACAATTCAACAATTCAAGTGTAAAGTATCTTTTCTCCAAAGGTGAATATTCTTCTGAAGAAGTGCAGAACGAATATAGAAAAGTAATGGCAAACATTAAAAAAGGTATTGACCTGACTGAAAAGACAAATATTGGAATATATAATCGGATAAACGATATAAAAAAGAAAAACGTAGAGGTGCTATCTAGTCTTGAGAAGTATCTTTATAATCTAAATAAACTCACGAGAATGCTTTCAGCAGATGAAGAGATGACAAATATTCAACTTTTTATTGATTCACTTTTAAAGGACAATGAATAACAGAGGCGAGGTTTTTGAGCAGAAGGCATGTGAGTATCTTCAAAATAAAAACTTCAAAATCATCCATAGAAACTTTCATTCAAAGTTCGGAGAGATCGATATAATAGCGATTAAAGGTGAAGTTTTGCATTTTATCGAGGTCAAAGGACGAATAGATCCGCTTTATCATCCTTCTTATGCAGTGGACCGTAAAAAGCAAAACAAGATCATAAGCACAGCAAAGTTCTTTCTTCTGAGAAACAAACAGTATAATGATATGTATCAGCAGTTTGATGTGATTTCGGTGATACTTGAACCAGAGGAAATAGATTTCATA
>PKTG01000066.1 GCA_002869225.1 Candidatus Muiribacterium halophilum
ACTTTTTTATCATATTTCTTAAAGATAAACAGTCTTTCAGATCTTTCTTTATCCTCTAGTATAACACCAAGGTCAGGAGCTATTTCCATTAGTTTGTCAAGTGTAGCGGTTGCTATATCAAATACAGCTACTTTAGAACCTGATACAACATAAAGTCTATCCGCTCCAAAATGAATATCTTCAGGTGTAAGACCTGTGTTTATAGAACTTAACTTAGTCAAAGTTGAAGTATCTATTCTGCTTATTTCAGATGAATACTCAGATCTTACATATAGTATGTCAGAATTCATATATAGGTTCTGAGGTCTTGTGATTCCAGTAATATTAGAAGTAAATGATCCTAATACTGTATCAAATAGATTTATTTTATTTCCAAGTCTATCAGAAACATATACGATAGTATCTTTTACAGCCATATCCGAAGGAGCAAAACCAGTACTATATGCATCCTTTGTCAGGTCTTCAGGATTAACAAGATATAACTTGTTATCACCTCTACTAAGTACCAATAGAGTATCTAAACCAGATTCGATCCTGAATGGTTCTAGACCAATATCAGATTCCATTATTAAAGTACCATCTAAATCGTATTTTGTTATAGTATTATAATAACCGTCCACTGTATAAAGATGATCGTCCATGAATACAAAATCATCAATAAAATCAGTTGTATTTACAATAAGTTCGGTATCAGAAGTATCCTTATTCATAGTGTAGATGCTTTTTCTATCATCGGTAAGCATATATACAACAGAATCATATTCTACTGCTTTTTTAACTTTGGCAGGAATTTCGTTTGTGTATTCTATTCCGTCGGTTTCTTTTGAAGTAAGTGTGAGAACCAGATTATCAATATCTTCACCGCTTCCTACCTCGACTTCAGTGAATAATTCATCGAATCCAAAAGCATTGATTGTTATAGTATATGTACCTTCTTCAAGATCACCGAAGGTAAACATTCCAGTATCAGTTGTGTTTACTGAAGTCTCTCCGAGAAACACCTTACAAAGGACAGGATCTCCAGAGGAATCTTTCACAAATCCACTTATACTACCTTTTTTTAGAGTAAATTCAGATGTTATATCATTATTCATACCGTTAACAATCGAGACATCAAAATCCTTTGCTTCAATTGTCTGACCATCAACTTTGATCGTATAATCACCATAAGATATTCCGAGTAATGTTATTACAGCATCGTGGTTTTCTCTGATAAAATTAACATCGTTATCCGATTTGTCTACTATTTTAATATCTAAAAGCTCTGGATCTATAACTTCACCTTCAAGTGCAAGGTTTATAACTCCATATTTATAAAGATTATCTATTACTACATTGTCAATCTCCATTAATTGTCCAGCAGTAAGCTCAATCGAAGACATTGTTCCATAATATTCGTTTACGATCTTTAATATATAGCTTCCGGGTACAATATTATATATAGTAAACTCGCCTTTTGAATCGCTTATCTCTTTATAAATGTTGTCAGAAGAGTATAAGGTGATATGTGCGTTTGTAAGAGGTACTCCGAAAGAAGTTACAACTTTTGATCTGAATACTGCAAGATCTGGATTTATAAAATTCTTTTCAAGTATAAGATCACCGAGTTCGGTCTTAACATCAGATTCAACACTTACATCTCTAGTAAATCTTTCATATCCAAATTCATCTATTAATATTTCGAATGTACCTTCAGGAACACTCATCTCAAAGTTTCCCTGTGAATCGGTTAGAACGGATTTCCCGTCAACATAAACCGCTATTCCGTATTTTGATGTACCGTCTTTATAAACAACTCTTCCCGAAATAGTTCCAGGATTTCCAAGATCAATATCAAGTGAGGTATTTGAATCATCGATCAAAAAGTTTTCCACTAATTTGTAGGAATAATTATTCTTTACAGCATAAATATCATAAGTTCCCTGCTCAATATTTTCAAAATAATATTTACCATCAACATCTGTCAAAGCTTTATAATCGTAATCTGTTAATGATGGGGATCTTGATATATTTGTATCTGATTCATCAGTTGATTCGGTCGTTTCAGCAACTGGGGTCTTGCTGAAAAGATAAACTTCTATTGCAAGTCTTGAAAGTGAATCATCCGCAAGTGATATTATACCACTAAAATCGGTATATTTTACTTTCTCAGTCGGTTGTTTGACTACAGGATTTACATCAACAGCTGATGATCCTCCCATACAACCCATTAAGAATATTAATGCACTGATAATCAGAATGATAAATATTTTTTTCTTAACCATTGATAAATCCCCCATTACTAAAATGCGTATTTATTTTAGTCCAATAAATGCGAAATACTCGCTAACCCATCTACTATACTTGTTATAATTATCGGTAAAATAAGGGTTTTTATTAGGAGAATCTCGTATTTTTTTACCGGAAGACAAATGCGATCGTGAAGCGTAAAGCGTTAAGCGAAACGGGTAAAA
>PKTG01000119.1 GCA_002869225.1 Candidatus Muiribacterium halophilum
CTTGACCATGGTGAAGACTTTGAAATCTGTAAATCATGTATAGATGGTGGATTTACATCGGTAATGATTGATGGATCAAAGCATTCATTTGAAGATAATATAAAATTAACAAAACATGTAGTAGATTATGCTCATAGTAAGGGCGTAGTGGTTGAAGCCGAGCTTGGAAAACTTGCTGGTATCGAAGACAATATTAAAGTAGAAGAAAAAGATGCGGCTTTTACTGACCCTGATCAGGCAGCTGAATTTATTGAAAGAACCGGATGCGATTCACTTGCAATTGCAATAGGAACTAGCCATGGAGCTTATAAATTTAAAAGTGAACCAAAACTTAGATTTGATATTTTGGAAGAAATAGAAAAAAGAATTCCTAAGGGTTATCCACTTGTTCTTCATGGTGCTTCAAGTGTACCTCAGGATCTTGTTGATGTATGTAATAAATATGGAGCTAAGATACCTGGAGCTAAAGGTGTTCCTGAATCAATGATAGCTCAGGCTTCAAAGACTGGTGTTTGTAAAATAAACATAGATACCGATCTCAGACTTGCTTTAACTGGTGCTATTAGAAAAGTATTTATTGAATCTCCAGAAGTATTTGATCCAAGAAAATACTTGGGACCAGGAAGAGATGCAGTAAAACAGGTAGTTGCAAGAAAGATCAAATATCTTGGAAATGGCGGAAGAGCAAGTGAAGCTCTTTAAATTTAGATCAAAGATCTAATTTTGATGTTTGGCTAAAGCCAAAATGCTTTTCTTCGAAAAGAGATGACGAACTTAAAAAGTTCGTGTGCTTACTAATGCAAGATTTACTGAATTAAAAATAAAGGGGTCAGGTAAGTTTGCCTGACCCTATCACTTTGTGAAGCAAAGCACTTCGACAAAGTCGAATACACAACCAAAGGTTGTCATCAGCGGATAAAATCCGCTTAATACGAACGGAGTGAGTTTTAAATGATCATCGATGCATGGACATATTCTTTTTTATTAAAAGAGCTCAAAGAAATACTTTTTAAAGATGATCAAAACCCTTATCTAACACAAATAAAAGTGGTAGATTCTTTCTCTTTTCTCTTTATCTTTATGACTGCAAATGGTGTGAAAAAACTTCTTATTGATACCAGATATTCACTTCAATGTTTATTTATTCTTGATAAAGGTAAAAATATTGAAAAGGCTACCATATCAAGAAAAGCTGAGCATATGAAGATGACAATGAGAAAGCATATTAAAAATCATAAACTTATAGATATTTACCAGTATAAAGATGAAAGATTATTTGTTTTTGATTTTGATCATAAGAAAATTATTCTAGAATTAATGGGACAAAATTATAATTTAGTTCTTTGTGATAAAGAGTGGATCGTATTGTCTTGTTTAAGAACATCTGATAATGTTTATCCATCAAATAAATATATTTTCCCGGAAAAAGCACTAGAGACAGATTTTTACAATATAGATGATCTCAAAAGTTCAAAAAGTGTTTTTAAAAAAACTAGAAAAAGTCTTGAAAAGATTATAGATATTTCAAAAACATCCGCGTTTTTAAGTTACAATGAACAGAAACAAAAGATACTTTCTCCAATACAAATTAATGAGACCTCTAAAGAATATCTATCTTTCAACAAGATATTAAATAAAATTTATTCTGATGATAAAAAAGAACTATTACAGGAAAGAATATTATATAGAACAGAAAAAGATATTTTGTCAGATATTAATAAAATTGATAAAAAGATAAATAATATTCCTAAAAAAGAAGAATCGAAAAATAAAATAGAAGAATACAAAAAAAATGGTGAGTTATTAAAATCAAACTATCATATTTTAAATGATAATCAAGGACAAAAAGTAATTAAGATATTTGATTATGTTGAAGAAATAGAGAAGGAAGTAAGAATATGGCCAGAACTTAAGCCAGATGAGGTAATACAAAAATATTTTGATCTTTATAAAAAAGAAAAAAGAGCACTTTAACATAATCTCTCTCGAATAGAAAAATTAATATCGGAAAAAAAACAACTTCAAACTGAACTTGAAAACCTTAATCAGGATAAAATTTTAATTCCACAGGGTGTTCAGAAAAAAAAGAAAGAAGAAAGACTTCCAGGAAAAATAAAACAACATATAATAGATGGTATTAAAGTCTATGTTGGTGGATCAGCTTCGGATAACGATTATCTGCTATCTCATATAGCTAAAGGTAGATTTATGTGGCTTCATGCTCAAAAGGTAAAAGGAGCTCACGTCATAGTTGCAAAAGATTTTGGTACAGTATCTCCTGAACTTCTTATGAAAGCTGCAAAACTTGCTGCAAAAAATTCAAAATATAGCAAAAAAAAAGCAGTTCCTGTTGATTATACTCATGTTAAATATGTTAATAAGGTTAAAGGTGTGAAAGGGAAAGTTACATTTTCACAAAGTAAAACAATATACGTAAATATCTAAAAACCGTTATTGATTATGTTCTCTCATAATCAAGTTATTGTTCATAATAAACATGAACAAGTTATTACTTGAAAAGTATTTCAAACAAGTGATTATCCTGACGGATAAGTTTCGGATTTAATTAAAATAAGTCAAAGACGTTTTTGTAAAACAAAAACTTACTTGATGCGAAGCATAAATAACTTGGTTAAACAAAGTTTAAGCAATAACTTGTTTGTGATAACAAACAATAACTAATTTAAGCTCTTGATATTTTAAAGAGCTTAAATTACTATTGTTCTTAGTTATTTAACGCTGAAACGTTTTAACGTAATAAACGTTATAACAAAGGAGTCTATATGTCAGATAAAAGACAGTTTGTTGTTATAGGAATGGGTAGGTTTGGAAGACAGGTAGCTTTGACTCTTACCAAGCGAGGTCTTTCTGTGCTTGCTA
>PKTG01000018.1 GCA_002869225.1 Candidatus Muiribacterium halophilum
ATTCGTGATGTTATCAAAAGTAATGGAAAAAAGAATGCTTGTTATATTCTTTTTTGTCTTGCTATTCTTTTTTACTACAACTGGTATCATAATCAACCTCTTGTTCTAATCCTACAATTTTTAGTAAAGTGCAGAGCGTGATGGGTGGACCTGATTCGATAATGTTTATTTGGCTAAAGCCAAAGAAGTTTGTCAACGGCAATGGAATTGCTAAACTGTACAAGATAATATAATATTGAGTGTAAATAATATATTGGAAAATGGTTAAAAAAACTTAATTTTTTTATATTGTAGAAATATTAATCGTGGGTGGTGCCGGAAAAAGATTCTCAAAATTCTGGTTTTGTTTCATTGGGGATATTTTGAGAACGTTGTAGGCGACAGGACCCGCAATATAAAATTAGTTATAAAAAAATTATGTTTAAAACATCTTCTTTAAAGGTATAAAACAATGACAAAATATGATTTTATAAAATCTGCAACTTCAATTTCAGCAAAACAGATAAAAACCTGCGTCGATCTCCTTGAAGACGGAAATACTATTCCTTTTATAGCAAGGTATAGAAAAGATAAGACAGGCAATCTTGATGAAGTCGCTGTAAAAGCTATCGAGGATAATCTTAAAGAATACAAAAATATTTCTGATAGAAAACAGACAATATTAAAGACACTCACAGAACTGGAAGAACTGACAATAGAGCTGGAAAATAAAATAAACGATACATGGGATAAAAAAAAGCTTGAAGATATTTATGCACCTTATAAACCTAAAAGATCTACAAGAGCAACTAAAGCTCTAAAGGCTGGATTAAAACCTTTGGCTTTAAAAATACTTAAGATAAAAGAAAAATGGTCATTAAGCGATGAAGTAAAAAAGTATATTGATACAAATAAAAAAGTAAGAACAGAACAAGAAGCTGTTCAGGGAGCTTGTGATATCATCGCTATGTTTTTTGCAGATGATATGAATGTAAAGGAAAAGTGTAGAATTTTAGCTGGTTCTGGTCAGATAAGTATTTCTAAAAGAAGAGGGGTTGGAGAAGAAAAGAATAAGTATGAAGAATACTATGATAGAAAAGAAAAAGTAAAAAACATACCCTCTCATAGAGTTCTTGCTATTCTTAGAGGAGAAAAGGAAAAGTTTTTGTCGATCTCACTGGAAATCGATATGGACACACTTAAAGATCATATATATAGATTGTATGAGATAGAAAAAAAATATTGTAAAGAACTTTTAAAGGATACAGTTGAAGATTCTCTCAAAAGATTGATTTTACCATCGATGCAAAATGAGATTCTTGGTGATCTTAAAGAAAAAGCTGATAAAAAAGCGATTAGCATATTTTCTAAAAATCTTGAATCTCTTTTACTTTCTGCACCTCTTGGAGAAAAAGCTGTGCTAGCTGTAGATCCGGGAATAAGAACGGGGGCTAAGGTTGTTGTCTTGTCTAAATACGGACAATATATAACAGGTGATGCTGTATACTTTCAAAACAGCTCAGAAACTGAAAAAAATAAGATAAAGAAGATGATAAAAGATCATAATATAGAATATGTCGCGCTTGGAAACGGTACTGGAGATAGAGAGGTAAGAGATTTTATAGAGAATATTTTTAAAGAAGAAAATATTTCTCTTCCTGTTATAAGTGTAAACGAATCCGGTGCATCAATATACTCGGCATCAAAGTTAGCGCAAAAAGAATTCCCAAACCTTGATTTAACTCTTAGAGGAGCAATCAGTATAGGAAGACGTTTACAGGATCCTTTATCAGAACTTGTAAAGATCGATCCTAAAAGCATAGGAGTTGGTCAGTATCAGCATGATGTTGATCAAAATCTTCTTAAAGATGAGCTCGATCATGTAGTGATTCGATGTGTAAACAAAGTGGGTGTAAATCTAAATACTTCAGGTGAATATCTTCTTAAATATGTAGCGGGACTTAATATGAAAAACGCAAAAGAGATAGTTAAAAAGAGAGAAGAGGATGGCCCATATATAAATAGAAAAGAATTATTAAAAGTAAAAGGAATTGGAGCAAAGACTTTTGAACAATGTGCTGGATTTTTAAGGATTAAAGGTAAAGATCCAATTGAGAATACAGGCGTGCATCCTGAAAGTTATTATATTTTAAAAAAGATATCTAAGAAACTTCAAATCGATATTAAAGAGATATTGATAAATACAAAAAGTCTGGAACGGATTGAACCGGTGGATCTTTATGATGAAAAGACTGGAAGATTAGCTGTTGAGGATATTTTACAGGAGTTAAAAAAACCTGGACTTGACCCAAGAGATGAGTTTGAAGATTCTCAATTCGATAAAGGTTTAAAAACAATTGATGATCTCAAAGATGGAATGGTAGTAAATGGTAAAGTGACAAATATAACTGGTTTTGGAGCATTTTGTGATATAGGAGTCCATCAGGATGGTTTGATACATATTTCTCAAATTACTGAAAAGTATATAAAAGATGTCAATGAAGTGCTTTACACAGGACAGAAAGTCAAAGTGAAAGTAATATCTGTAGATACAGAGCGAAAACGCATCTCGCTATCTATGAAAGATATTTAATAGATCATTGATTATTTAAAGAGTGGATTTTCTTTACTGGCTATATTGATTAAAGTCTTTGTAATACCACAGTTTATATTTGCATCTTTAAGAAGGTTTGAGATCTTTTCAAAAATTTGTTTATCCCGATTTAATTTTTTAAATATAGACTTAAGATAATATTTAGAAGCCAATAAATAAATTTCTCCATCGTTTGTTGGACCTAAAACTATATCGTTATAATATAATTTTAAAAAAGCTTCATGTATAATTTCAAACGTCAGGTCATTTATATTTGTATTAATAAAGCATAAATTTTCGAAACCTTGTTCAAAAGATTTTTTGAAATTTTTTTTTATACATTCCAAAAAAGTTGTTCCAGATTGTTTGACAAGTTCAATATCTTTTCCTAAAAGACCCTCGAAATCTATCGCTCTATTGTCACAATAATGTAGTTCTACTGTGCAGGCAGTTTTTTCTTTATATCTTAAAGCACTAAATGCTGAGTTAATAATAGCATCTAATTTAACATTCATTGCTTTGTTAAATCCGAAAGATTCAATAAGCTCTTTGTTTATGGAATTGGAATATGGATATTGAGTGAAAATGATAAGTTTTTTCATATTAAACCTCATACAGTTGTCGTTTGTTCAATGGGATTAATCAAAGTATATATAAAATGTGAACAAAAGTAAACAGGTTAACTGATAAAAAGCGAATTATTCCTTGAATAAAAGAATAGAAAAAATGAGAAAAGTATAGAAAAAAGCATGAAAATTTGTTAAAATTAACAAATTACAACGGGGGTATAAAATGAAAAAATTATTTCTTATAACTTTAGTTTTGTTAACAATTTTACCTGCAACCGCACATTCCAGGGAGTTTTCTACTTTAACAGTTGGAGATTATCCTGGAAGCAAAAGTGATATAGATAATCAGGATGGATATTATTTTAAACGATATATGGAAAACAATGGGTATGATAGCGTTCAATTTCTTGAGGACGAAGACGTAAACGAAGAACATTTTAAACCTGATACTATGTTAGATTATGTGTATTTTTCAGGACATGGTAATAAAGGTTTTGTTGCTATAACAGATGGAGAAAGTAATCAATATATTTATCAAAAAGATATTGGGTTAGTTAAAAATATAAAACATCTAATATTGGCAAGTTGTCTAACTGTAGATGATAAAGAAAGGTGGGGGAAGTCCTTTGGTGATTCGTTGATCTCTTTAAACGGATATAAAGAGACTTCTTTTGATAGAACTGATAATTATGTCGCCAAATACTTTGCTGAAAATGTAGCGGATTATGATATTAACGATTCGGAAGGTCATGTTGATGCATGGATGTATGCAAATTCCAGTGCATCTTATAAGATGAAATCCAGATGGGCATCAATGGGTTATTCACATGAAAATAATTCTCTTTGTTATTGGACACTCTCAAGAGATGATCAAAGAGAATATATCGACAGAGCTTCAAAAAGATCCTTTGCAGAGGGAAGAATCGTAGTTTATAAAACTCCTTCAAGAGAGATTTTTAAAGCTAACGAAATAAAGACTTCAAGAGAAAATCTTTTAGATATAGAACTTTTTCAGCTTTTTGGAACAAGGGGAAGAAGGAATTCTGAAGAGAATTCTATTGAATATAAAAATGGACTTAAAAGCTTAAAAACTTTTGATTCTGGTGCAATAATCTATCAGGATCTTTCTAACAATAGAAATGAAACCACCTATTCAATGGAAGAAAATATGCAAAAGGCTTATGAATTCGTAATAAAAAATGGTGGAATACCGGAAGGGTATAAAACAACATCTATGGATGAGGTAGTTTATCAGGATATGAAATCAGATGAAGCTAGAGTCTGGGCTTATTCTATAACATGGGAAAAATCATATAATGGTATGGATGTTAGAGGCAATTCAGGTGATGCGATAGATGTTATAATCAAAAATGGTAAGATTGTTCATTATTATAGAATGTGTAGGAATGAGATGTCAGAAATTAATAACAGAAAGCAATTAATAAGTTGGGAAGAAGCAGTTAAATCAGGAGCAGATGATATTCTTTCTGCTATAAAAGGTCCAAAAGTTCTTGAGGTAATAGATGTACGACCTGTTTTACAATCTCCAGCATATTATGAGATAGATCCTACTTATAGACCGGCATATGAACTCACCTTTAAGGATGGTAGTAATCTTTATATAAGTGCAGTTGATGGAAGTGTTTTATATTGATAAAGCTGTGTTTTTAATACAAGAGTAAAGCTTGCTTACTAAAAAAGACCGTCTTTTTTTAAGGCGGTTTTTTTGTTTTAGTTATTATGTTATAATCTCTTAAAAATAAATAAAAAATAAGGGAGATATATATGACATTTAAAACTGGTGATATCATTAACGGTTTCAAGCTTTTAGAAATCAAAGAGATCAAAGAATTAAGATCAAACTCATTACTTTTTGAACATGTTAATACTGGAGCTAGATTATTAAAACTTGAAAATGATGATGATAATAAGGTATTTTCTATAGCTTTTAGAACTCCTCCTTACGATGACACAGGCCTTCCACATATACTTGAACATTCTGTTCTATGTGGCTCAAGAAAATTTCCTTCAAAAGAGCCGTTTGTTGAACTTATAAAAGGTTCTTTAAATACATTTTTGAATGCGATGACATTTTCTGATAAGACTATGTATCCTATAGCAAGTAAAAACAAGAAAGATTTTTTTAATCTTATGGATGTTTATCTTGATGCTGTACTTTATCCAAATATTCATAGTGATGAAAAGATAATGCAGCAGGAAGGCTGGCATTATGAACTCGATGATAAAGATGGAGAGATTATTATAAAGGGTGTTGTATACAATGAGATGAAAGGTGCTTTTTCAAATCCAGTCAGAAAACTATATTCTGATATGGAAAGTGCTCTTTATCCTGATACTGCTTATGCTCACGAATCAGGTGGAGATCCTGAAGCAATACCAGAACTCACACTTGAGGAATTTCGAGCTTTTCACAAGAAATATTATCATCCAACAAATTCTTATATTTATCTTTATGGTGACGGAAATACTGAAGAGGAACTGAAATTTATCCAGGAAAACTATTTAAAAGATTTTAACAAGATCGATATAGATTCAAGGATAGAATTTCAGAAACCTTTCGAAACACCTAAGAATATAAACGCAGTTTATGGAATATCTGCAGATGATGATAAGACGGATAAATCTTTTTTATCTATGGGATTTACTGCTGGTAATTCTTCTGATGTTGAATTCGTTCAGGCATTTGAGATACTTAAACATATGCTTCTAGATACACCAGCTGCACCTTTAAAAAAAGCACTTATTAAATCCGGTATCTGTAAAGACGTGATGGGAATTGCTGATACAAATATACTCCAACCTTTCATGGCGATAATAGCAAAATATACAGACGAATCTAAAAAAGATGAATTTGAAAATATCATATTCAATACATTAAAAGAATTAAGTGAAAAAGGTATAGATCCTGAACTTGTTGAATCATCTGTAAATATTCATGAGTTTAGGTTAAGAGAAGCAGAATTTGGATACCCAAAAGGTTTGGTTTATAACATAATGGCGTTGACAACCTGGTTGTATGACGAATCTCCTGTTTTACAACTAAACTTTGAACCAGCTATCGAAAAGATAAGAAATGAAATGACTAACGGATATTTTGAAAGATTTATTAAAGAAAATCTTTTAACGAATAATCATAGAGTATCGGTTGTATTAAAACCTTATCCAGGTCTACTTACAGAAAAAGAAAGAGAGATGAATGAAAAACTGAAAAGCTTTAAAGAAGGTCTAAGTGATTCAGAACTTCAGGAAATAATCGATATAACTCAAGCTTTGAAAAAGAAACAACAGACTCCGGATTCACCGGAAGTTCTTGAGACTATACCAATGCTTGCAAAAGAAGATATTTCCAGAAATGCTGAAAAGTATCCTATTAAAAAGCTTGAAGATATAAAAGGTGAATTTTATTTTTCTGACCTTTTTACAAACGGTATCTCATATCTGAATCTGCTTTTTGATACAAGACATGTTGAGCAGGCTCTTTTAGAATATATACCTCTTGTATGTAATTTACTTGGTAAGATTTCTACTAGAAAAAATAATTACGGTTCCTTGTCTAATGCAATAAATAAAAATACTGGTGGAATTATCTTTAAAGTTAAAAATTATGTAGATAACAAGGGAAATGATGTTTATAATCCTTACATAATGGCAAAAGGTAAATCTATTTCTCATATGTCTTCCTCTATGGTCAGATTGATGACAGAGATCGTTGTGGATAGTACTTTCGAGGATAAAGATAGGATACTCCAGGTTGTAAGGGAAGCAAAATCAAGAATGGAAATGAATATAATGAATAATGGTCATGTCTTTGCTAAGACCAGACTTTTCTCTTATTTCTCAGAAGAAGGAGCATATGATGAGATTACTACAGGAATACATTATTATCACTTCCTTAAAGATATAGAAGAAAAGATAGAAAAAGATTTCGAATCAGTAAAAAATAACCTTAATAAAGTTGTAAATGATATTTTTACACTTTCAAATCTCAAAGCTGGATTTACAGGAGATGAGAATGATCTGAATAATACCAGAGAAGGTTATGAATATCTGATATCAGCACTTTCTGAAAAAGAATGTGAATCTGAAAAATGTCATACAAATAAATATTCTTTGATAAGAAAAGAAAAAAACGAAGGTCTTACTATAAGTGGTCAGGTTCAGTATGTTGCAATGGGAAATGATTTTAGAAGATTCGGATTTGATTATACAGGTCAGATGGAAGTCATGAAGACAATAGTAGGTCTTGATTATTTATGGAATCAGGTTAGAGTGCTTGGTGGAGCTTATGGAGCGTTTATAAGGCTCACAAGACACGGTGATTTCTTCCTTGGATCATATAGAGATCCTAATCTTTTAAAGACTGTTGAAGCATATAAAGGGATCGCGAAATATCTTAAAGGATTTAAAGCTACTGAAAGAGAGATGCTTAAATATATTATTGGCTCAATTAGTAATCTTGACAGACACAAAAATCCTGCGGAAAAAGGTGAGGACGCGCTCGAGAATCTTATCAGAGGAATTACTGATGAAAGCACTCAAAAGATAAGAGAGGAAGTGTTGTCTGTTAAAGAAGACCAGATAAGAGAATTTGCAGTCCTTTTCGAAAAAGCTTTAGAAGAAGAAATGGTAGCTGTTGTTGGAAGCGAAGATAAGATAAAAAAAGAAAACAAAGTGTTTGATAATACAGTTAAAGTAATATAATTCTTTTATTAAATAAAAAAAGGGGCAGGGAGTGAAAACCTTGCCTCTTTTTGTTATAATGTCTTGTGAGTTATAAATAAAACAAATAATAAATAAAGAGGTTATTATCTTAAGAAAAAGCAATCATAAAAATCTATATGTATATCTTATTATACTTCTTGTTATATGGATAATATCAAATATATTTATTTATCAACTTATGACTGGAATAAATCGTGAAAATAATGAAAATATGCAGGTCGAGAAAGTTGAGTTTTATTTAAGGGATAATATATTCGATGAATTTAAACAACTTGTTAAGGAAGTATCTGAATTTTCAAAGATCAATGATGCTTTAAACGCTAAAGAGATAAAGGAAGACTGTTCATTGAAATTTTCTTTTGAGGTTCTTAAAAAGACTTATAATGCTGATATTGTTTATCTGATGAATAAAAATGGTGATGTTATTATATCAACAGAATATGATAACGGAAAAAGTCTGAAAGGTAATAACTATAGATTTAGAGAATATTTTAAAAGAGCACTTAAAGGTAATCCTGTAATATTTTCTGCTACCGGCGTGACAACTGGCGAAAGAGGGATTTATTTTTCAGCTCCTATAATGGTAGAAGGAAATGTAAACGGAGTATTTGTTCTAAAACTTGGTGTTCATGAGATAGAAAGATTTTTGAAGGATCAAAATTGTTATTGTTTTATAACTGCGGAAAATGATGTTGTCTTTATTAGTAGTAAAAAAGACTTGTTATATACCTATACCGGAGAAGATATTGAAAGTATAAAAAAGGAACTCATTACTACCAGACAGTTTCCTTCTGAAAAGATAAAATCTCCTGATTATTTTGATGAAACTAAGATCAAAGTAGGAAAAACATCTTATAATTATAAAAAATATAGCATATTAAACAGTCAGTGGAAAATATATTATCTGAATGATGAAAAAATTTATAGATTGATGTCAAAACAAAAGAAAGTCCTTTTAATTGGAAATCTACTAATTGCTGTTCTTGTTATCTTTATTTTACTGCTTATTGAAAATATAAAAAAGAGATTTCATGCTGAAAACGAGGTAATAAAAAATGAAAAAAAATTAAGGACAGTATTTGATAGTGCAATAGAAGGATTTTGTGAAACAACAGAAGTGGGGATCATACAAAATATTAATGGATACTTTGAAGTTCTTCTTGGTTATGAAAAAGAAGAGTTGATAGGTAAAAACATAATTGACTTTGTGAAAGAGGATAGTGTTGAGAATTTTAAAAAGTTGATGGGTATTGATCAAAGAGCATGTAATAATTCAAATGAAATAAGATTAAAAAGAAAGAATAATGTATACATTATCTGTTTGGTTTGTATTACTAAGATATTAGATGAGAATTCAAATCAGATAACTTCTTTTATTGTGTTCACAGATATTACAACAAGAAAACTATCTATTGAGGAGAAAAACAAATTAAATGAATAACTTGAAAATAAAGTGAAAGAAAGAACACGAAAATTAGAAGAGTCAAATGCTGAACTTAAAAACACACAAATAACTCTTCAGGAAAGTCTTAAGAAGATTCAAAAAGATGAAGAAGGTGGGAAAAAATTACAGGATAAGTTATTGCCTCCAGATGTAGTTGAAATAGGCGAGTATGAACTTTCTCATTTTCTCATGCCTTCCATGTATTTATCCGGAGACTTTGTTGATTATTTTCAAATCGATGACAGATATATTTGTTTTTATCTTGCCGATGTATCGGGACACGGTGTGTCTTCAGCTTTTGTTACCATAATGCTTAAAAGCTATATTGATAATCTATATAAAAATAAAAATAAAGATATATTCCTTAGTCCTAAGAAAATAATGGAAGATCTAAATAAAGAGTTTTTAATGGATAGCATTGGAAAATATCTTACAATCCTGCTTGGAATAATAGATAAAAAAGAAAATAAAATACTGTATTCTAATGCTGGACAATTTCCTGACCCTATTTTTTGTACAGAAAAAAAATGTGAATTTTTAACCAAAAATTCTCCGCCAATAGGACTATTCGACTTTTCTAAATATGATGAGTATGAAATGGATTGTAATGAAGATTTCTTTTTCATTGTCTTTTCTGATGGTATACTGGAGATAGCTCCGGGAGATTCTATGGAAACAAAACAAAACTGGCTTAAGAATCTTGTAGGAGAAGAAGGTTTTGATATAAATACCCTTATTATGGAAAGTGGACTTGAGAATACGACTCATTTACCGGATGATGTCACTTTCTTATTTATCAATAAAAGGAGCGAAGATGAATAAAGGGAAAATTTTCTTTAAGGAACTGGAAAATAGTTTGATACTTCGTCTTGTAGGGGATATCAGATACACTGATATTTTTGGTTTTGATAAACTCATTGAAGAAACTATTAAAAATAAGAAATTTTCTAAGATATTGATTGATCTATCTGATACAGTGAGTATTGATTCAACAAATCTTGGTGAATTAGCAAAAATAGCAAATTATACTAAAAAAGAATTTAATAAAAAACCGATTATCTTTTCACCTAACGATGACATGATATACCTTCTAAACAAACTTGGTTTTTCAACAGTGTTTAATATAATAAATAGACAACAGGCTATTCAAAGCGGATTTTCAGAAATCAAAAATGTATCAGATGACAAGGAGAAAACACCTCGAATAATCCTCGAAAATCACAGGGAATTAGCTATGCTAAGCGATGACAATAAAAAACTTTTCAAAAATATCATTGCTAATCTTGAAAAAGAAATAAAATGAATGATCGTAATAAAATAACTTTTCATAAAACAATCTGTCTTCCGGTCTAAAACAATCCTCTTATCTTACCGATAAAAAGGTGAGCGAAAATCTTTACTGCATTTGAAAAAATGACTTAACTGCAGTGTATATGTTATAATTATTATATACGCTGTATAAAAATGAGGATATTATGACAAAAAATTTTACTTTCAAAGTTTTTATACTGACCTGTTCTATAATCGTTATAGGTCTTATGTTTTCAGCCTGTGGCGGGGGTGGAGGAATAAATCCGGAGATTACTTCTGATACTACACCTGACAGTTATTATTTTGAGGGGTATTTGTTTATAAACAATACTCTATCCTCAGTTTCTAAGGAAGTTTTAAAAAACCCTAAAAAAGCTGTTTCAAATAATCAAATAATCAGATTTTATAAATCGGCATCCGATAGTTCCTATTCATATCAGGTAAATGCTGTAAACGGTTATTACTCTGCTTATGGTATTGATTTCAGACCAGCTCAGATAAGAATACTTGAAAACAATACTGATATAGCGAGATTCCCGGTTGATATTGAGACACCAACTGAAATAGAAGGTACTGCTAATTCTGTTAGATACAAACAAAAACTTGTTGTTAATAGAACCTCTGGAAGTACTACGAATCTAGAGTTTTCTACATTGAAGGTAATAGATAACGGGACAAAGATAACCAGGAAAATATTAACTGGTAAAGGCACTGGAAGTAATTTTGAAAATGGCGATTATGAATATTCGAAAGCGACAGATATTTATAATATTGATGCATTAACAGTTGAGAATGTATATAAAAGAATAGAAAACGAGTATAGTCAACTTTTAAATACCACAGTTTTAAGTGTTAAGAATTCAATAGATAATAATATAGATATGCTTTTAAAGCTAGATGCACAGAACACTTCGACTACAAGTCTTGTAAATGTGTCTACCTATCCAGGAGCTGTAATAGACACAAATGCAATCAATTTCAAACCGGATAAAGTGCAAAATGTAAAAGCAACTAACGTAACAGCTGATTCAGCTACTATATCATGGGATAGTGTCATTGGAGCTTCGTCTTATAATATTTATAACGGTGGAGTTTTATTGTTTGAATCTATTGGTGGAAAAAGCAAAGTAATAACCGGTCTTGAAAATGGAACAGTTTATTCTATAAGTGTTAGTGCTAAAAACGATGTTGGAGAAGGTGCAAAATCCGATTCGGTATCTATAACGACTGTAGAAAGCTCAACTTATGGTAAGTTTCTTGATAAGATATCGTTATCTAAAAAGAATATTGTAGTTGGTGTAGGTTTGGAACTCGATCTATCTACTGTTGAAGTAAAGGCATACTATACAGATGGAACTCAAAAGACAGTTGAGGATGTTTACTGGCATATTCTTAGTGGACAAGGGCAGATTGATTCTGGTGTCTTTTATGCACCTCAAGATCCTGGAATAGTAAAGATTAGATGTACATATAGAAAAGATGGTATATCAAAAAGTGAATACGTGTCTATAAATGTTGAAAAACCTATGACTTCAATTACATTATCAAGTTCTACTCTTATATTAAAAGTCAATCAGACATATGATCTTGATAATATATCAACTATTGTAAACTATACAAACGGAACAACAAAAGTTATTAACGGACTTACGTGGTGGAGAGTGTCAGGAGAAGGTTCTATAGAGGATGAGACAAACATATTTACATGTCCATCACTTATTGGTTCAACACTTCTCAGAGGATCTTACACTGAAAATGGAATAACTAAGACTGCGGATCTTACAATAACTATTGAAAAGACTTTAACTGGAATAAGCGCTGTTCCAGCAAATATACAGGTTAATATTAATGATGTTTTCGATCTTTCTAATATAAAGATAATGATAAATTATGATGATAATACTTCTGTTGAGACAAGTCAGGCAATATGGACTAAAAGAGAAGGTCCTGGAACTCTTTCCGGTTTGACCTTTACAGCACCAGGAACATCCGGTACAACATATCTTCAGGTCGCTTATACTGGTGCTAACGTCACTGCAACTGCGGAAGTTGTTATAAGTACACAGAAATATCTTGAAAACCTTACGTTATCACAGACCACACTCGAGCTTAATTTTTCACAAGCATATGATCTTACAAATATTACTCCGACTGCACATTATGATGATGGTTCAACATCGGCAGCTGCTAATGCAATATGGACTAAAGTAAGTGGTGGCGGTACAATAACTGGTAATACATTTACAGCAGCAGCATTTGTCGGAACAACGGTTCTTAGATGTTCGTATACAGAAAATTCAGTTGAAAAGACGGCTGATCTTACTGTGACAAATAAAAAGACTCTTACAGCAATAGCAATTATTCCTACTACCGGAAATATTGGGATAAATCAGATATATGATCTTTCAGGAATAACAGTTACAGCATATTATGATGATGGAACCGATGCTGAAGTCGATCCTGCAGATTATTCATGGTCAGTAGTTAGTGGTGGAGGCGTTGTTAACGGTCTTAACTTCACCGCACCAAACTTCACTGGAAGTACTACAATAAGATGTACACATATTAAAGATAACATAACTGCAACAGCAGATCTTAGTATAACAACAACAAAGACTCTAACAGGAATAACACTATCACTTTCAAAAGTCTTAAATCTTGTTGGAACTACTTATGATCTTTCTTCAATTACTGTGAATGCTACCTACAATGATTCGACTACTGCTCTTGTTACAGGATTTACTATGAATCATATAAGCGGAATGGGAAGTCTTTTGGGAGCTAACTTTACATCTCCTAATGTTCAGGATACGGCTGAGATAAGATTTACTTATACAGAGGAAGGTACTACTGTTTATGCTGATTTTGCAATTGGAACATATACCCTTCCTACAACTCCAACTGGTGTTATTGCAAGTAATATCGCTGGAGATTCTTTTGATGTTTCCTGGAATGATGTTGAAGAAGCAGTTTCCTACAATGTCTATGTTGATGGTACTTTATATGCAACAGATGTTGGTATATTAACTGCAAGTATATCAGGTCTGCTTAATGGAACGACTTATAATGTAGAGATATCTGCTGTAAACGAACTTGGAGAAGGTCCAAGGTCATCTTCAATTGGTGTTTTAACAAAGAGTTCACCACCAAACGGACTTACTATTTCAAGTCTTACAACAACATCTTATACAATAGAATGGAATACTGTACCTAATGTTTCAGAATATAGAATTTATGAAGATGATATCCTTATTGGTTCAGCAGTTGCGCCATCAGTTTCGAAGATGATAATGGGAAGAAATGCTGAAACGGAATATATTGTTAAAGTGACAGCAATTAACTCAGCAGGAGAATCTGAAAAATCTAATCCAATAGCTGTTCTTACACTACCACCTGCACCTACAAATATTGTTGCTTCATCAATTACTGAGACTTCATATACTTTAGGCTGGGATTCTGTTCTTACTGCAACAACATATCAGGTATATGAAAATAACAATCTTATAGCGACTGTAAATGCTCCTACAACTTCAATAGATCTAACAGGAAAGACCTCAGGCACACAATTTTCTTATCAGATCAGTGCAATAAATAGTGGCGGTGAAAGTTCAAGATCTAATCCATACTCAGTAACTACTCTTCCTGCTATCCCTGCTAATCTTGCATCCAGTAGTATAACTGATACAGCATTTGTATTATCATGGGACCCTGTAGTTGGAGCAGATTTTTATACAATATATGATGATCTTGGAAATGTAGTTCAGGGAAATATTGCAATAACACAATACAATTTTACAGGTATGAATCCTGGTACAGAATATACTTATCAGGTAACGGCCAGAAACTCATCTGGTGAAGGACAGAAATCTCTCGCTTATACAGCTTTGACTTTATCTTCAGCTCCAATAGGAATAACAGTATCTAATATAACAACATCAGCATTCCAGCTTTCATGGAATCCTTCAGATGGTGCTACCTACTACAGAGTCTATGATGATTCTGATATTGTGATCGAAGATAATATACTTACCACTGATTTCACGTTTACTGGAAGAAGCTCGGGAACACAGTATCTTTATAAACTAACTGCAATTAATAGCTCAGGCGAAAGTGCACATTCTGGTCAGATACAGATATGGACTATACCTGATGCACCAGATTGACTAACTGCTGCTGATGTTACTAGTTCATCATTTACACTTGACTGGAACGCGACAACTGGAGCATCTTACTACAATATATATGATGATACTAACGCTCTTGTATTATCAAATGTAACTTCCAGTACAAAAACGTTTACTGGAAAAGCTGCTAATACATCTTATACATATAAAGTTACTGCTGTTAATGCTGGCGGAGAAAGTGGATATTCATTTGAATATACTGTGACAACATTGCCATAGGAGCAGTGAACACTTATCGTAAAGCGTAAAGTGTTAAGCGAAACGGGTAAAATAGAAAACAGGGAACATTAGAAGCAATTGAGAGTTGAGAGTGGGGAATTGGGAGTTTTCGATTTTAATTTAAATAAGTCAACCCCTATACCCTGCTTTTAATATTGACATATTCACTTATATTTCATAAGATTACCTAATAAAAAAATCAAAGAGAGGAATTTCTATGCCAAAAAAACAAAATGCTTTTTTATTTCTTTTAA